>CALEIW010000140.1 GCA_937876055.1 uncultured euryarchaeote | reverse complement strand
AACTTCCTCAGACCATTCAGCACGATTCCATTCTGGAAATTTCACTTCGCCACTATTATTGGTTTGGACCGTGGTAAGATGAATTTCTTCTACACGATTAAGAAACATTTCGTAAATCTGAGCTCCGCCAATAATCCAGCATTCATCGCAACCATCTGCATAGGCGATTTCTATGGCTCGGCCGATGTATAGAGCGGTCTCTGCCCCATCTGCCTCCCATCCGGTGTCTCTAGACATGACGATGTTTAATCGCTCAGGCAATGGCCGATATGCTTCGGGAAGTGAATCCCAAGTTTTCCTTCCCATAATAACGGCGTTAAACCCGTCTCCCTCAGTCAACTGTTTGAATCGAGTCATGTCAGAAGCTAAACGCCAAGGGAGTCCTTCCCCTCTTCCAATACAGCCCTCTTCATCCATTGCCACAATCATCGACATACGCATATTATTACCTCAAACAGAAATTGGCGCCGAAATATGTGGGTGATGCTCATAATTGAGGATTTCAATACTCTCTGCAGTAAATCCATCTATTTCTGAGATGGTCTCATCTAACTTGAGTTTAGGCATTGGAAGTGGTGTCCTAGAAATTTGTTCCTTGGCTTGTTCTAAGTGGTTCAAATACAAATGACAATCTCCACCAGTCCAGACAAATTCCCCGGGTTGCAATCCGCATACTTGAGCCATCATACAGGTTAGTAGACTGTATGAAGAAATATTGAATGGGACACCGAGAAAAGCATCAGCGCTTCTTTGGTATAATTGGCAGGACAATTTTCCTTCGTTGACATAGAATTGGAAAAAAGCATGGCAAGGCATTAAGGCCATATCTTCCAATTCTCCAACATTCCAAGCTGAAACAATAATTCTTCTTGAATTTGGATTCTGTTTTATCATTTCAATAGCGTTTTCAATTTGGTCTACGATCCTGCCATCATTAGTTTCCCATTTCCTCCATTGTTTGCCATAAACAGGTCCAAGGTCACCATCTTCGTCAGCCCATTCGTTCCATATTCGAACGTTATTTTCCTGTAGATAGGAAACGTTAGTATCTCCAGATAAAAACCACAATAATTCATGGATTATACTAGGCCAATGGAGTTTTTTTGTGGTCACGGCTGGAAAAGATTCGGATAAGTCAAATCGCATTTGGTGGCCGAAAAGTGAAATTGTTCCAGTGCCAGTACGATCTGATTTTTCAATCCCTTCGTCAAGGATCCGTTCGAGGAATGCTAGGTATTGCTCCATGTCAACTAAACCTACAGGACCTCCGAAGTCCATGAAGGATGCGGATATCTTGACTCAAATTTTCGCAAAAGAAATTTTGATTATGGTGCCCCCAATACTCTCAAATTTTCGATTAATTGATCTGTGAATCTTCTGTAATGTGATTTCATTATCGACCTCTGCCCATGCTCGTCTAAATCAGCAATTTTGGAAATGTCTTCATCAGACATATTCCCTCCGACTTCATCGCCTAACCAGTCTCCAAAGGTGATTGGATTATCGACATTGACTTGCACTTTCGCCAATGGATTAACCACCGCAGAACCCGGTGCCATGAATTTTCTCGCACCAATAATTGCCATTGGTACAACTGGTACTTCTGGAAACCTAGCGGCTAATCTAGCAACACCAGTCTTACCCCTTGAAAGGTAAGGTGGTTTATCTGATCTAGACCGAGTTCCCTCGGGGAATATACCCATAACATTCCCTCCAGAAAGAACGTCTACAGCACTTGCTAATGCTTCTACGCCCCCTGATTCTCGAAAGGTTTCAATTTGTCCTGTAGAAGTCATCAATTTCTGGAATTTTTTGTCTTCAAAATGTTCTGCTTTTGCGAGATAATGTACAGGTCTTTTTGCCCCCATGATTTTGACAATTGGGTCGATGTGCGATGTGTGGTTACCAACCAGTATGGCGGGTCCATTTTTTGGAATTCTATTTACTCCATTGTAACTTACATTAGTTATCGTTCTAACTAATGATGGGGATAATTCAATCAAACCTTTGTAAAACATTGGGGTTGAATGGGTTTTACCCGACCCCTCAAGCCCGGTCAATTTCGCCACCGTTTCTAAAGAATCAGCGGACAAGCCGGCCATCGTTCCTCCGACTCCTCCTCTGCATTATTGCTTTGCGTAGGTGCGATGACTTCTTCTGATACATACTACCCCCTATTCTTGTGAGCATACCTAGAGTACTCTGTCTGGTTATGTGTTGCATAATTTTGCTACCAATGACTGCGCCCGCAGTTGTTGCTGAATGGGAAGATGACAATTGGCTCAGAAATATCATCGGACCAGAAAGGCTTGAACTCGGAGATGAATTTGGCTGCCATGGGTTTGAAGGGATAGACGTTAGAGATGATCCATGGGTAATTGAAGAGTGTAGAGATTACGTAAATCGATTCACTGATGCATCACGTTGGGGCTCTCAACCGATTTCCTTCGGTCACCCAAATGGTCCCGTGACAGAAGATATTGCTCGTCTATTATCTGAGGCTGGATTTTCAATTATTGGAGATAGGATTGAAGGCGACGACCATGGATTAAATGTTGTAGAACGATTAACCAGCCTTGAAAAAGGCCAAGCCAATTTGTCGGCTCTGGAAAACGCTGAAAGAGACAGCCTAGTCAGTATCTATTGGATTGCTAGATGGCACGATATCAATATCAGGGAGGATAAAGATGCTATTTCCTTGCTCAAATCTCAAGAGGTTTGGTTTACTACTTGGGGTGAGTGGTATGGTCACAAAGTATCTGGAGAGTCCTATGACAGAATTTTGACTTCAGATCCACAGGTAAAGACATACAGAATTTCCACATTGTCTGACTCTTTTTGGGGAGTCCCAGGGACGGCCTTATTCTCATGGTCAGAACCTCCAACAAGTATTCAATTTGATGGCGAAGAGGCGTTAGTTATCCCTGCTGCTCAAAAGCATCTGATAACCGGTATACGGCCAGTTGACGGAGGAGCATATGTTACAGCAGAACCAGGAGTAGTTGTCGAATTCTTCTTTGAATCCGAAGAAGTTTCAGTTTCGCACAATCCGCAGATTACTTTCAATGGATTACACCATTCTGTAAGTATAGTCGGCCACCACGTTACAAACCTTCACGATTGGACTTCTGATTTTCATAATTCACCACTTCGATTTACTTGGTTAATAGAGAGGCCTGCAGCATTAGAAATGGATTGGAGGCTACCTGTGTTGGCTATCGGGATATTAATCGCCACTCCAATCGCTGTAAAATTTGTAATTTCTAGGGATGTTCATAATTGACAATTGTCGAATTAACTAAGCAATATCCGGGCCATCTATACGGATATTATTCAATTTCATAGTCTTGATAATTGACGCGATTATATTGTTACCCAATGATTCTGGTGCATGTACCCCTACTGGTAACATATCGGGGTCCTGCAACCAGGCTTCTACACAACATGCTGTTACCATTCCGGTTGCTCGGGCCATGGAATGACCATCATCTCCTCCATGGTCCTCAACCTCCCATTCCAAAACTTCTCCACTCCTTGACTCGGCCCTAACCTTCATCCAGGTAAATTCTGGAATTTTATGATCATAACTCCATTCAAAAATTAAATTCTCTTCATCTAATCGTCCTGATTCTTTTTCTTCGATAAATTTCTGGATATGGCCCGGCCATCTGACGGTAAATTCGGACATTTCTACTGCTGGAATTGATTTCAGCACAGAACGTAATCCATCTGTAAGAAAAGCCTCCATTTCACCATGTTCTCCCGTATCTACCATATGGCGTTGAGTTAACGCAGGAAGAGTTACCTCTTCTCCCTGACGAATCACCCTCGCCGGCCTAGTATATTCTGCAATTACATCAATAGGTGAAAATGGAGCCATATACTTCCATTCTCCATACGGTCCGGTAGGATTCCCTCCTACCCAAATTTCTGCTTTCTCCAAAGGTCCGATTTTTCTATCTGCATAGGCTAGCAACATATTCGATAAACCAGGTGCTATACCTACATCCCAAAGAATCCTAGCACCGTAATCTTGAGCCTTTTGATTATCCCTATCTGGTGTATGTTTGCTGAAACTTAAATCTACCACGCGATATCTACTTTCTGCGAGATCGGTGGTTGCCATATGTCCTATATCGCCGGGTAACATATTCACAACCATGTCAACTTGGCCATTTCTGCTCATTGACATCAAATTGTCTAATACGTCTCCTGTATGCACCGTTATTCCATCAATCCCAATGACTCGATGCGGCTGAAAATCATAGGCGTGAACCTCATGCCCCAGTGTTGCTAAACGTTTTGCAACCCACGCACCGACTAATCCTGTTCCCAAACAATGCACGACGGCCATAATTACCCCAACCCGGTTTAGTTCTTGACTGATTGCAGTTGAGTGTTTGGCCCATTATTGGGGCGATTAGTTGATTGAGGAGTGTATTCTCGTATAGGCGTGGGAAACGCCGGTCGCATCGATCCTTGGTCCTCGGAGCAATCTACAGATTATGCTCGGATACGTGACCAATTCGGCCTACAGAGTCTTGATTTAACTCAAGTTCCTAATCCAAGTATGTTACATCGTAGGGGGATTATTTTCGCTCATAGAGACCTCGATGTTGTCACTGGGTGCATGGAGCGCTCTGACCCGTTTGGTGTATTGACAGGTCTCATGCCCAGCGGCAGGATGCACTTAGGTCATTCAATGGTTATCGAGCAAGTTAGATGGTTTCAGGAACAAGGTGCTGACATCACTGTGACAGTAGCCGACCTTGAAGCCTTAGCTACTAGAGGGACCAGCCTTGAAGAAGGAAGGAAAACCGCTCTAAAGGAATATGTCCACAATTACGCTGCACTCGGTCTTGATCCAAAAACTACCAATGTATACTTTCAGAGCGGCCGCCCCGAAGTTCAGAGACTTGCTTTTTCTCTGGGGCGCAGAACAAATCTTTCTGAATTTGAAGCGATTTATGGCTTCAAAGGTGACACTAATCTAGCACATGTGCAAGCACCTTTGGTCCAGGTTGGAGATATTATTCATCCGCAATTGGAAGAATTTGGAGGATTGCGACCTATCGTGGTTCCAGTTGGTGTTGACCAAGATCCTCATTTGCGACTTACTCGTGGAATTGCAGGGAAAACCCATTGGTTCAACGTAAAACCTAGAAAAGCCGGAGGATTGACGGTTTCTCTATCAGTTCAGGATAGTAACTTAGAAGCCTTTGGAGTATCGGCAAATGGTAGGGTAGATAGACAAGTAAGGGAGTCAATTTTTGAAAGACTAAAGGTGTCATTAGCTCCAATGGGTTACTCTGATTTAATTTCAAATCCAAAACATGGAACATTAGACATTCCTGGGGCAAATACCTCCGATATTGCTCAAGTCCGAATGTGTGTCCTCCGACTCGAACGAGACTTGGGTGGAATGGGGCTAATGCCTCCAAGTTCTACCTACCATAGGTTTGCAATAGGGTTGACTGGAGAAAAGATGTCATCCTCTAAGCCACAAACTACAATTTTCATGGACGATACTCAGGAGGAAATGAGCAAGAAGGTAAAGCGGGCATTTAGTGGGGGTCAACCAACTGTAGAGGAACATCGAAGACTCGGTGGCGATTGTTCCAAGGATGTTGCATTCCAATATTTACAATTCTTCTTTGAAGAGGACGACTCTGAGTTAACAAAGATTGCCAGAGAATACGAATCTGGAAAACTATTGGCTGGAGAAATGAAGCAGATTTGTATCGATAGAGCGAGCGAATGGCTTTCTGAATTAGCCGATAAGAGAGATATGTGGGAAGGACGCCTTGAGGAATTCCTAGCGCCGGACGCAAAATAAGTAACTATTCTTCAAAGTCGCTTGAATTGAAAATGGGTATCTGAGGGCCTGTGGCTAAGGCTGCGATTTCCTCCTCGGACAAATCTGTTGATGTAGCCGACTCATGCAAGATTTGAGAATGGCCATTTGGGTCTAGTAACAATAGTTCAACGGACTCTTCGCCATTCTTGATTCTAGATATTCTATCAATTAATTCTTGACAGGATTCAACTTTTTCCTTTCCTTCTTCGCCATCTCGTATTGCACTACGTTGTATCATTGCGATCGCATCGGAAAACCGATTTAGCACTCCCTCTACGTTGGAAATATAGCCTGTCGCATTGTCACCAGGTTCTACTTCCAAGCCCAGTTCGACAATTCTCACTGTGCAAGATGAAGATCTAACCACTCTGGTAGTCATTAACTCTGAATTATCGATAACCAGTGACCAGAGACTTGGTTTCTTTCCTTCCGATGGTATAAAATCGGTGTTCCTCCAACCGCACTCGTTGCAAATGATTGTCATCTCTGTGTGTTCGCCAAAGTATGGTATTTCTGAGGTGTGAACATTGAGAATTAATCCATTCTCTGAATTACAAATTGGACAAGGATAATCAAGAGAGCTTTCCAAATTCACACCTCAGTAAGCAGTATTTTGCTCTTCGGAAATAGCAAATGTCGATGGCAATAGTAACAATCTCGAGCTGCCTAATCGAATGACTTCTCCAGACAAGTCGCTTTCAACAAAAGATTGGATTCGATCTACTGCAATTCTTAATTCGGTTTCAACTGTGATTAAGCGCGACATTTCTAGAATTACAATATCACCATCGGATAACCAATCTAGTAGTTTAGGGATTCCTGTTATATCATCTAAAATTGCCCTGTGAACAATAACATCGCCGATTCCTCTAGCCACTGGCGCATCTATGTATAGCTCACCCAAGTCATGGTAATCTTGACCTGGGTCTAATGAATAATCCCGAGGCTGAGAAGGTAAACTAGGCATCTCGATCCATTTGGGTTCGGGCCTAGTAGGCTTCGCCATAATTCATTCCGGGGTGGTAGGCTCTTTGAGGAATACGGTGGATGTTGGATAAAAATGCTGTATTATTCACCCTTGTGTTAAGAGACATATTGGCTCTAAGCCCGATTACAAGTTTGAGCACATTCCCTTAATAACACCCCGTCGGATTGATAAGGGGCCGGATTTGAGTGCAATCCGCAGGGAAGTCTCCGTGCGGTGAAATCAGATGAACGCAGAAGCAGACGCCGTCAAGACCGGAACTAGTACTGTTGGCATAACATTCGACGGCGGTGTTGTGGTCGGAGCTGACCATAGAGCAACTATGGGGCACTTTATTGCAAACAAGAGCGTCAAGAAGTTGTTCAAAATTTCAAACAACGTTGCCCTCACCACCGCAGGCCTTGTAGGTCATGCTCAATCACTATCAAGAACCCTTGCGGCAGAACTGAGGCTATACGAACTGAAGCGTAACGCTCCTATGACTGTCCGCGGTGCTGCTACATTAACCGCAAACATACTAGTTGGTAGGCCGCACTATGTTCAACTTTTGATTGTTGGAACCGATGAAGACGGGCCGAGTGTATATTCAATAGACTCAGCAGGTGGCTCAATTCCAGACGTTTACTGTGCCACTGGTTCAGGAAGCCCCTTCATGTACGGTGTTTTAGAAGACCAGTACAAGGACGGTATGAGTCGGAATCAAGCCCTAAAGGTAGCCGCGAAGGCCCTCTTGGCTTCGGCACAAAGAGATGCAGCGAGCGGAAATGGTATGGATCTTGCAGTAATTACAAAAGATGCAGGCTACCAACAACTAACAGACAAAGAGGTCGCAGACCTACTATCTAAATTGTAGATAATCTCCACGGCATTTAGCCTTACAACCTCATTACGAGGTTTTTGGTAGAGGGTGGAGTCCTCAGATGAGGTGTGAATAATGAGATTAACATTAACAGAAGTAAAGCAAAGGGTATCCAAGTTAGTGCCCGAAAACATAGACTATGAGGTCGATGTAGAGGCAGGTTCGATTGCAATTATTACAAAGCAACCAGAAGCCTTTGGGGGCGCTGGTCAATCGTTAACTGTCAAAATCGCGAAAAATGTCAAGCGCCGGGTAATCGTAAGGCCGCATCCCGATATTCTCGCAGATGAGGGTACGGTTCGACAAAAGGTCAACGAGATTATTCCAGCTGAGGCTGAGGTTAGGAATGTTTGGCTAGATCCCGCATTATCCGAAGTCACCCTGGAATGTGACGATCCTGCTTCTGCAGTCGGCCCTAAAGGTATCAATATCAAAAATCTCAGAGATGAAATTGGCTGGTTAATATCGGTTGAACGCGCCCCGGCCTTTGAGAGCCGTACTCAACATGATATCCGAAGATATCGAAAAGAATTAGCAGATGAAAGGAAATCTCTATTGAGAAAATTTGGTACTCGAATTTATCGCCCAAAAAGAGCTGGTGAACCGTGGGTTAGACTGACAGCTTTAGGTTCGTATCGGGAAGTTGGCCGAGCAATGCATTTAGTTACAACAAATGAATCACGAGTCCTCGTTGATTGTGGGGCTAAGCCAACGATGAATCGTAATGAAGTCCAGCCATTCTTCAATGCACCAGAATTACTTCCTTTGGATAATCTCGATGCAATCGTACTTACCCACGCTCACGTTGACCACATAGCCATGCTTCCTGTTCTATTCCGGTATGGATACAGAGGGCCAGTATATTGTACACCTCCAACCAGGGATTTGATGACATTATTGCAAATGGATTACATCAAAGTCTCGCAAGCAGAAGGCGCTGATCCACCTTATTCAAAGGCGGACATCCAAGAATGTATCAAACACGTCGTAGACATTCGCTGGGGTGATAAGACAGATATTGCGCCTGACGTTAAAATCACACTAGAAAACGCAGGACATATCCTTGGTTCATCTAGTGTTTACATGCAGATTGGAGAAGGAAAATCTGAACATAGATTACTCTTTTCAGGCGACATCAAATACGAAAGATCTTGGTTATTTGATGCTGCTACGGTAAGATTCCAAAAAGTCGAGACCTTAGTTATCGAATCAACATACGGCGGCGCGCAAGATTTCCAACCTAATCGAGCAGATGCTACACAGGAATTGCAAGATTTGGTAAAATTAGCTCTCTCGAGGGGAGGTAAAATCTTCTGTCCAGTATTCGCAGTAGGGCGCTCGCAAGAGGTGATGATAGCAATAGATCAATTATTCAAATCCGGCGAGGTTAAACCGGTAACTGTTTGGTTAGATGGGATGATTTCAGAGGCAACCGCAATTCACGCTAGCCACCCTGATTTCCTCAATCGTGATTTGCGTAGTAAGGTATTGAAGGGGGGGGAAGAAAACCCATTCAATTCAAGTTGGTTCAAGCAGGTAGATAGCAGAGAACAAAGAGAATCATTACTTTACGATCCTTCTCCATGTATCGTCTTGGCAACTTCAGGAATGATGACCGGAGGGCCCATAATTGAATACTTGAAACACTGGGCTCCTGAAACAAATAACACACTATGTTTTGTTGGATATCAAGCCTCTGGAACTCTAGGACGCAGACTACAACAAGGGCATGCCGAGGTTCCTCTAATGGATAAGGGACAAACACACATGGTCCCTATCGCCTGTAATGTTGTAACAATTGATGGATTCAGTGGGCACTCTGACAGACGACAATTAATGGACTACGTTAAAGCATTGAATCCTACCCCTAGGAAGATAATTTGCCATCATGGAGACGCAAAAACTTGTAATGCATTCCGTCAAGGTCTTAGAGATGAATTTAGAGTACAAACCTATGCGCCTGCCAACCTTGAAACTCTTAGATTGAAGTAAATTTTGACTTTGTCAACTATACATCAACCTCAAACATATTCGCCTTAGCCGATGAGTCATGAGGATTGCACCCTGCGTCGTTGTTTCATTGGTGATGCTGTCCTCAGTACTCGCGGGTTGTATACATACTAATGACCCTGATGAAGTAGAAATTATTGACGAACAAACTGCCAATGCATACAGTATAGTTGCGCCAATTGATACTGGGATAAATGTATATCACAATCATTTCGTTTTCAATGAGACTCTACCAGAATGGATGCTGGATGGTCTAGGTGTAACTATGTGGTGTAATATCACCACTGAGGGCACTTGGCAAGAACGATATGAGGCCGACAGAGAAACTTGTTGGGATGTAATTACTTCCTCGGATATAGTGTACTTCCCCGGCACCAGAATAATTGCTACAACACCAGATGATGGGACGGATATTCCCATCCTAGACGATCCTTCTGATGGTCATGGAACCGCCGTCACTGGAGCCGTTTTAGATGCTAACCCAGATGCGATAATTTTCTTTGTCGAAGGATTTAGTGACGCTGCTGTATTAGCTGCCGCCAACCAACCCTTAGTCGACATAATCACCACCTCATTTGGTCCAATTGGATCGATTCCCGTACCCGGAATCGAGGACTCAACAAGAGTGGCGGTCGTTGAAAATAAGAAAATCCACACTGGAGCAGCAGACAATACCCCTTCTCCCGCAGTGCAAGACCCAACCGCAGGCCCTCCTTGGTCAATCGGTGTATCTGGATATGCGGAAGAAGAAGATGACCAAAAGGAAACCATGAGTGGTTCTTATCCAGATATTGCCGCTGATTGGACTCAGATGCTACCTAACCATGATGACATCGATGGATACCATCAAACATCTGGCACCTCTTTTGCAACACCTAGGACAGCAGGAATTCTTAGCATGGTATTGACTATGCTACGAGAAGATTCAGGAGACCTAATGAGTGGTGCTTCTGAAGAACGAGGTGGTTTACTTGTTAACGGCACAAATCTATCCGTCTCCAACGACAATATACGTGATGCTCTAAATTTGTCTGCATGGTATCCTAGTGCATCAACATGGGATCCTACTTCGGGCACATTACCGATATCACCTGTTGCTCCTTGTACACAAGTTGGATGGGGTGTTGTCAATTTGTCCAACATTCAACCATTGTATAATCACCTAGCAGGAATTGATTCTATGCCACAGCGGCCCGCAGATGTTGTGGCATGTATGGAAGCCAATCAAGCAATGCGAGAAGCATATTGGGGCAATTGACCGATTTCCCTTACATTACAGGGATATCGAATCCGTCCTCTTCCGGATTGGGGACTTCCTTGTTTGCAACCGTCTCCATACTTTCTTCCTCTAATATTGAACTTGGGCGATTAGTATCGCTTTCCCACCATTTACTTCGATTAAGTGCGAATGCTAGGGCTGCTGGAGAAAGAAGTAACGAAATCCATGCCTCTACAGTTATCGAGCCGGATTGGAAAAATGAGAAAATCGAAAAGAAAATCAGTAGAAAAAATGCTAACCAACCGATAACCATTCGAGTGTTTTGCACGTTAAGCCCAAGTGGTTCTGCATGATTAGGAATACCCTTAATTCCGTCAAATATATGTCTGTTTCACCCTCTATAGCCTCAAGACAATATATTGAACCATGACTTCTCAGCATAGGCCATGGCGAGTAATTGGCTACTACTTCGATGTAAATGTGGCCATTCGTTTGGGGCTAGACAAGGGACGCAAGCATCCTGCAGTAGATGTGGCGAATCTAGTCAAATAACAACAACTGCAGTTTTTACAGACCCTGCAAAATTGACCGAAGCGGTGGCTAACGCTAACCTTCCTTCGGAAATTAGTCAAGGGATCGAG
>CALEIW010000139.1 GCA_937876055.1 uncultured euryarchaeote | reverse complement strand
TGTCGTTCATTCTACCCACGAACGGTCATCGATGCACTCGACTCGATGGATGAACAATCTTGGCGCGATGACCACATCCACCGCGCCTTCGCCGCTCTCGAAGCACTGGAAGCCAACCCGAGTCAAGCCGGAGATGCTGCCAACCGACTTGCCGAGATCCGCACGGATCTCGAGTACCGCCACACGTTGCTATGCCAGATTAGGCGGCGCTACCGGGCCTTCATCATCGATGAGGCCCAAGACAACTCACCTCTTCAGTGGAGAATGCTATCGAGGCTCTGGGGTTCGAGGGAAGTGCGTGAGGGGGAACCTGAAGAACCAGATACGGATTGGCAACCAACTGTTTGCTATGTCGGTGACATGAAGCAATCAATCTACGCATTCCGCCAAGCTGAAGTTGCCGGATTCCGCCAATTTGCAAACCGCCTACGAGCGATTAACCGACACGAATTCGAACATCTCAGCGAACTCACGAGAGAGCCGATTCTACGCTCGGATGTGCAGAGCCGAGACCCGCGATTTTCTCACGATAGACAGATAGTGCGCGCGTCGGAATTGATGGCGGGTAACGTACGTAATCTCACGGATTGGGTACATTTCGAGACTGCTGATGGGACCACGTCACTTAGCCCGGCAGAGGTACAGGCTCGACGCGAAGGAGAGATTTCTTTGACGACGAATTACCGCACGGATGGCGATCTGTTGAAGGTGATGAATGAGTGGTGGGAAGATCTGTTCGCCGAACGCCACCGATTCTTCCCAGATGCAGATTACTATGCGACGCCGCAGCGATTGCAAGCCAGTCCAGACAAGATGTCTCGCAGCGGCGCAATCGAATGGATTTGTCCGGTCCGAGACGATGGAGGAGAAGACCCACCCACGGAACTGACCACATACATTGATCCATTCGGACCAGGTAAGCCGGACTCATCCGAGCGTCAGGCTATGATGATCGCTAAGCGAATCCAGGCGTTGACACAGCAGCGGGCGACTCGCGTCATGCGCGCGGATGGAGAATGGGAGGAGATTCCCGCTCCCGAGGAACCGGTCAGATATAGCGACATCATGGTGCTGATGGCGAGCAGATCGAAAATTCGCGATGCACTGCTCCGCCATCTGCGCGACCACGATATTCCAGCTCAAGCCGACCGTGAGGGCGGCTTGATGCGTCGTCCAGTCGTCGCAGAATTAGATGGTTTAGTCCAATTCATCGCGCGTCCGACAAGTCGCTTCGCAGCGGCGTGGGTCGCGCGTTCTTCGCTTATTGGAATGAGCGATGCCAGCCTGCAGTCTTTCCTCGCTGCGTCCAGAAACGTAAATCTGCTTGAGCGTCTACTTGACCACGCGGCGAACCCACGGCAACAGGCTCTTGTCCAGCGTTGGATTGACCTATCCGCCGCTGGACGTCTTCTCGACCTACTCGAGGAAACCATAGACCAATCCGACCTTTTGACCGCTCATTGCACCGAGGGAGCAATCCAAGATGTTGAGCGGTTCATAGAGGAGGTCCACTCGATATCTAACTCGGTCGGTGGCGATCCGATAGTCATCGCTGACAGACTCCGCGACCTGCGCGAGCAGGTCGGTCGCGCGCTCGAAGGCAAGAATACCCCTGAGCGCGACGCAGTCCAGCTAATGTCAATTCACAATGCGAAGGGTCTGGAGGCGAAGGTGGTTTTCGTAGCGGATTTGTTTAGTAAGAAGCAGGTGACCCTGACCAATGAGGACCAAGACAGACTTATCGTCAACCCAGAATTCTTCGCCGGTCACCCTGCACCATGGCCTGGAAAGGAATACCCTCAATCCGCCATGTGGAAGCACTCCCGACGAATCGCCCAAAAGCGCAAGAATGCCGAGGCACGCCGTCTCCTCTATGTTGCGGCGACTCGGGTGGAAGAACGCCTCATCATCGTGGGGTCACCCGAGAATTCAGAATGGCTTGAAAACGGTGGATTGCGAGTAGAATGGAAGTACTCCGAGACCGAAACCACGCTTGGTCAAATGTGGCTTGAATCGCTCCGACAAGCCTCTCATCGCCGCGGCGAGAGTCACGAGGATTCACCATGGCTTGCCGCTGGCGAATCGGAGCTAACACACCCTCTCGATTCGGGCGAAGGAGATGACCGAATATTCAACCCAGCCGAGTTGGTTGAGGATGGTTGGCTGCGCGCGGAGGAAACCGGTCATGAGAAGAATGGAATTGCGATTTATCATCATCCGGATTGCCTTCTCAGCGAGGATGATGACGAGAATGTGCTCCACTCACCCCTCGTTCGACAGAGCATGCTCGATGAAGCTGCAAACGACTCAAGAATCGCGCCGGTCGAATTGATGACGCGTATAGGGACCGGCGCGCGAATTCGCCTCGCTCCTCACAAGCTCTCGAAGATTGACACCTGTCCGCGCAGGCATTGGTTCGAGACGCGAGGCGGCCTCAAACCGGACGCGATTTCCTCGACGAGACAACTCGACGAGGAGGACGAGGATGACCCCCGGACGGCCAGACTCATGGACGAGCCCGATGTAGAATCATCTGCGAGCGGCCTTCCTTCACCGACTCTATTGGGGTTACTCGTCCACAGAATGCTCGAGGTAGGCATCGGTAATCCTGGCCCGAAGGGCGGCGAACCATCCATGCCGCTACCCGAAATCTGGTCGATTCCGATGCCGAGCCGCCTTCTCGATCCAAAGTTGATGGCCGAGGTCTTCGATGAACTTCTGCCGCGTGGTGTCGATGAAGTTCAGACCGCCGAAGTTGTGACGACGATGTTGCAGCGTATCGAAGACGGAATCGTCGGCCGACTCACTCGCTCGGAAGAAATCGCCGGCGAGCGAGTCGAAGGCCTGCGAACCGAATACCCATTCACAATCTCAAACCAAGTAGCCTTCGAACAAATCGCTAGAACCCGCTGGACCCCAGACGGACTCGAGCGGCTAGCGACGGTTGAAAGCGCTCTCGTAGACATGGACGGTTCAATCGACCTCGTTCTCTGCTCATCCCACAATGACGGAACATCCTCGATTCGGCCAATCGACCTCAAGACCGAACAGGCGGCGAGCATCCTCAAGGGCTCAGGCCCGTTACTCGATGCCCTCGGAAACCACAATACCGAACCCGCGAACAAAGCAGAATTCGAGATGCTGCGCCACCATCGCTTGCAATTAGCGCTTTACCACCGAGCCTTGGAAAGGATGGAAGCAACACGCCCTGAGGGGCAGCGTCGAAGGGTCGAGCGGCCGGGTATTCTTGTCGGTATTACCGGCCGCCTCGTGATTTATCCAGCCGAGATGTTCGCCCAAGCCCAGGACGAGATAGACGATATCCTCTCCCAGGCGGCGCGAATGGAACTTGCAACAGAATTGCCGTTGGCCGATTTCCAGCGCCGCCCACCAAACCAAGCCCACATCTGCACCATCTGCCCGTTCAGCATGGGCGATCTTCCAATCTGCGGGCCTGCCGAAGAAGTGGAGGCGAGCGTAGATGCCTGACCGAGTAAGAAGCGAGCGAGGGGAAGCATCAATTTGCAGAGGAAAGCAGGGAGCACTATGACTGTGGACATCGACAGCCTCTCAGAGAACGCAGAGAAGATTTGGGAGGAGTCAATCCTACCGAGCCTTTCCGAATTCATTGAAATCCACGCACTCTCACCAATGTTTGAGCCAAATTGGGATGAATTAGGAGAATTGCAGGCTACAATCGATTTATTCTGCTCATGGTTAGATAATCAGGGAATTCAGGGTATGAGTTACAAGGTTCATCGAATCGAGAATCGTACTCCTGTGCTTTTGGTGACTGTAGAAGGAACAGGAAGTGGCGAAGTACTATTCTATTCTCACTTAGATAAGCAACCTAGCCGACCCCCTCTTTGGTCCGAAGGTCTACATCCACTCAAGGCCGTTAGACGAGACCCTTTCCTCTTTGGTCGAGGGTCGGTTGACGATGGTTACGGTGGTTATCTGTGTGTAACAGCAATTCGACTTCTGCAAGAGGCAGGAATCCCCCATCCAAAGGCCACCTTTCTAATTGAGACTTGTGAGGAATCCGGCTCATTTGACCTACCTCCTTACTTAGACGCGTTAACCGAGGACTTGGGTAATCCCGACCTAATCGTGGTTCTCGACAGCGGAGGGCCAAGCTACGAACATATTTGGGTAACCGAGGCACTGCGAGGTCTTGTTGCTGGAAATCTAAGTGTTAGAGTATCTCATGAAGGTGTACATTCAGGGATGTCTGGAGGGGCAATTCCATCCTCGTTTAGGATTCAGCGCATGCTTCTCGACAGAGTTGAAAACTCAAAGACAGGTGAGGTCTTAATTCCAGAAATGCACGTTCAAATTTCTGAAAAAATAAAACGAGAAGCAGTAGCCTTAGGAGAAATACTCGGAGATGAATTATGGACATCTTTGCCTGTAGTCGAGACCCTCGAAGCCCAGTCAAAAGAATCTAGTGAGATGCTATTGGATATCAATTGGAGACCAGCTCTTTCGATTATTGGAGCAGATGGTATACCTCCCGTACAGACCGCAGGAAACGTTCTACGGACAAATACAGACTTGAAACTCAGTTTCCGAATTCCACCAGGGGTGAAAGCGGATGAAGCTCAAGAGATTCTAAAGCAGGTTCTAGAAGAAAATCCACCATACGGGGCAGAAGTGACTTACAAGCCAACCGAACCTGCAGATGGCTTCCATGCGCCTCCCTTGCACGAAGGGGTTGCTTCGGCTCTTGAATCCGCCAGTATGGAACTAACAGGACACCCGCCGATGGCTACCTGGATAGGCGGAACAATTCCATTTATGGCGATGATTCAGGGGAAATATCCGGAGGCCTGTTTCCTTTGCACCGGTTCATCGGGTCCAGGAAATAATGCCCATGGACCAGACGAGAAGTTACACATACCTCATTCTAAGCGGCTAAATGTTGCACTCGCAGCCGCTATTGCGGCGATTTGTGAGTAATTTTCGGTGTTTATCAAACCCAAAATTGGTTATTCTAAGTGCGGTCTAGGATGATATTCAGTCCGCCGAAGTTAAAGCATGGCGGAGTTTCGAGGGAGATGAGGTGTGCTGATGAGCGATGAAGACATCAATGACTCTCCCGAACTTCGAATCCGCCAATTGGAGGAAGATTTGATCAAGGAGAAAGACCGACTTGAGAAGCTATACGCAGGATACACAGCCCTCAAAGATGCCTCCGATGAAAAGGATGCAACCATCGATGTTCTAGAGCGTCAGATGATCGATAAAGAGATTGAGATGGAGGGACTTCAGGAACTCCTCTCAGACAAGGATAACCGCATCAGAGACCTTGAATTAGATGGGGCAAAGAATTCACAAAGAGTAAAGCATCTTGAGCCGGAATTACAGAAAATGGAAGAGATGTACAGCCGCGAATCGGCTCGTCTCGGTAGAGTATTCGAGGTCGCTGAAGACCTTGACGAAGCTTTGCGTGTTGCTAAGGGACAATTGACCGCTAGGGATGATTGGTACGCTCAGCACATGAGACTCTTCGAAGATCTAAGTCAAGCGATTCAAACTCGTTACGACATGATTGATGCAGCGATTGAAGCGATTCGCGAGCAGGAACTCAAACAGGCAACATTCCGTGAGCGAATGGACGAGGTTCTAGATGCTGCGGCAGATGCGGCAGAAGAAATGGCCGAAGAAGCAGCGGAAGAATCCGAAGAAGAACCCGAAGAAGAAGTCGACGACGAATGATATTTCTCATTCGGGCTTAGTTCCATCAGCGAGGCGTATGCATTTTGCTGGGACTCCTCCCCATACTTCACCAGCAGGGATATCGGTCCATTTTGGTAACACTGCACGATTGGCTATGACTGCTCCTTCACCAATCGTACAACCGGGCTGAACCGTTGAATTTCCACCAATTAGGGCACCATTTCCTATTTTTACAGGAGCCATAACTAACTCACCTTTCTCGACCAAATGGGCGTTGATGATTGCATTACCTCCGATTACTACACCATCTCCTAAGACAACCGATCCCGCATCATTCAGGTGAGGGGAATTAATCTGACAACCTGAGCCAATCTTTGCTCCTGCCATTCGATAGTAAATTGTTCCAACAAAAGAAGGGACTAGCATGGGCAAGAATAGTATTGCGACCCTGTGGAATATCATCGACCAAGCCCATTGAATTGTCACAAATGATCGAAGAGGGTATCTGCCAGGCTCTAGTCTTGGTCGGAATAATCCGCCCAACAGACCCGACATCAATACTAGCGTGAGCCCCCAAACAATACAAGCTAATCCTAGAGAAATACCAGTTCCAACTAGTTCCATCCAATATTCTTGCTCAACTAGGTAAGTCCTAGCCTCAAGGAAGATCCAAACACCCGGAATCGCGGCAATCCCAACGATAATTCCTAGGAATGGAATAATCAGAGAAGTCAACACATTCTGAACGAGCTCAAACGACTTCATGTGTACACCCCGCCTTTGCTTAGGGTGACTCAGTCATCAATTTTGGCCTGTCGGCAGAATCAAGACAGTTCGGACTTCCGCCGCAATATGGCTCAGGCTTGTGGTATGCTAGGTGACGGTTCACCTTCGGTGAAAATCCACCATCTAGTCAAAGCGCCGGAAAACACAGCCGAGTCAATTGCACGTCGTGAATCCTGGGACGCAAAGAAGCCCGCGACGGTTTACGTAACGCCCGAGCGAATGCCAGACGGAACACCTTGTCAAGCGGCTACGGTAATCTTGCGTACTCGTGGCTGTGCTTGGTGGTGGAAATCGGGTTGTACCTTCTGTGGATACTTCAACGATGTTCGTGATGATGTAACTGCAGATGACCTATTTGCTCAGTGGAACGATGCAAAAAATCAGACCAATAATTTCGAAGGATGCTCTATGGTCAAGGTATACACATCGGGTACATTTTTTGAGGATCAAGAGAATCCAGTAGAATGGCAAGAGCACGTTCTGAAAGAGACGCATGAAATGGGACTACATCTTGTGGTCGAAGCCCAAGCCCACATGTGCAAGCCAGAGAAATTAGAGTTCCTTGCTGAGCATCATCCAGGATGTACTGTGGCTATCGGGCTAGAGGCCTACGACGACGCAGTCCTTCGTTTCCATGTCAACAAAGGATTCTCAACAAAGACATGGAGAAAGGCAGTAGAAGATCTACAAAGCAATGGTCTTCGAGTCAAAACATACCTAATTTTCAAGCCTCCATTCATGAGTGAAGGGGATGCATTGAATCACACATCGAAGTGGCTTGTCGACGTAGCGCCACTTTCGGATGAAGTATCAATAAATCCGATGAACATACAGAATCGAACAATCGTGGACCGCTTGTTCAGAAATCGAGAATACCGCCCTCCATGGTTGTGGTCCCTAGTAGAAATGATTCAGCGTACTCACGAAGAGACAGCAGAACATGACTCTCGAATCATAGTCCATCCAACCGCTGGAGGAAAAATCAGAGGCGCCCACAACTGCGGTTCTTGTGACAAGCATGTAGTCGCCGCCATAGAGCGATACTCGGTATCTCGAAACCTTGCAGAGTTCAAAGGATTAGACTGCCAATGTAAAGCGATTTGGGGTGCAGAAATAACCTCCGACTTGAATCTCCCAACTCCCCTAGGCACGGGTCGAGATAGGCGGGGGCATCGCGTCGACTTAATGCGGGCTCCTTGATGTGAGGGACTACGTCCCTCGCCCAATGCTTAAGGGCGAATCTTCAGTGGTGCACCTGTCCACTAAGTGTTGTGGGCTAGTGGTGTCTCAATGACGAATGATGACGGATTCCTACAAGGCGAGAACGAACCTGCAGCTTCGAAGGTGGTAATTGTTGGAGCGTTGGTCTCCTCTCTAATCTTCATCGTGATATACAGCATCCTTTATCCAGGACAAGATTATCCAGTTCTTTCCGATTTCGAGACCTTCGGCTCACTAACCGGAGGAATCTGGTTCTTCATCCTCGGAGCAGTATTCGGAATTTTCTCGATAATTGCGACGATGATTACGGAGGTCACTCGCGAGTGAGGTGATTGTGATGTCTGAGATTCTCACTACTTTAGCCGTATTTTGGCTCTCTGCACTAATTTTCTATGTCCTAGTCCACAGAGGATTGTGGATATTTTCCGACGTAGCACGAACTTTGGGGATGTTCATGCTTGAGAAAGCCCTGGGCCCGGGAATAGACCTGGTCGAAGGTCGTTCAGGTTCCGCTGCAAGAGCATGGATTATGCAATCGGTTCTATGGATGATGATTGGTGCCCTATTCACCTTCGAGGGGATGTGGCTTGCACATGACCCGACCGCACTTCATTCACTCAGTGCATGGGGTTACGATCCAACCGCTGAAACTCTAGCAGCCACAGGTAAGGCTGTTACCGCGTTTGGTGGCATAAGCATGGCACTAATCGGCTGTGGATTACATATTCTACCCAAATTATTGGGTACAGGACTTGCAAGTGAAAGGAATGGAAACTTGGTCTCCTTCCTTTACTCAGGTGGTATTTTTGTTACATTAATTGGATCTCACGATCCAGTTATACTTGGAGTAAAAGTTCTCGTTATTGGAACAGCAATACATGTTTTGGCAATTACGGCCATCGTCATCAACCAATTACTCACCTTAGCTAATCGTGCCGGCTCAATCCCGATGCCAGCATGGTTGATTCTACTAGGATTGATGGCTGAATCATTCAATCTAATCGCTGCAATTTCAACCGGTGCAATCGACGACGGAAATGGTCAGTGGTTGATGTATAGGCTTCAGGGAAGCGGCTTCTTCTTCCTATCACTTGCTGGAATTGTATTCTACGCATCAAGCGTTGGTTCTGGAAATGCACTTTGGTCCAGAACACTTGTTGGTGCAACACTTCTAGGTGGCTTGTTCACATTGAATCCGTTTGGTGCAAACCACGGAACTCTAGTTGCAGATTTATTCGGCCTTGATGCTGGAGAGTTGGCTATGTCTACCAATGATACAGTAATCGTCACCTTCCTAATGGCGCTTGCATCAGTACCGGTAATCGCTTTCGTTGCAAATGCTATGCTAACCATTCGAGATAGTTCCTCTCCGGGAACCGCTGGCATGGCCGAGATTAACCTTGGATTGCTAGCCATGATTCCGGTATTCGTTGGCTCGTTATTTGTTCAAACCGATGCAGTATCGGGAACTAATGCAATCTCCGGACTTTCATGGACAATTGAAGAGATGAGTCGATGGGCAGTATTGGTACCGCTATCACTCGGTTCAGTACTTGTCCTCTATCCTTCAATCACCGGACGGCAATTGGCATCTTCGGATCGCGCTCGTACCGCGTTTTGGTTGATGGGCGCCGCAGTATTGCTTGGATTAATGCTCAATCTAACTTCCAACGCCATTGACATGGCTCTCTTAGATGCTGGTGTGGAAGATCCATCTAGCCTATCTCACGAACTCTCAGTGGCTGCCTCTGTAATCTTCTACTTCGCTGTGGTTGCAATGATTCTACATTGTCTAAACATGGTAAGTGGTCTATTCCGTGGCGAGATTGTTGGTGAGGACACTGAAGTTTCCTCTTCTATTGAAGCAGATACATACAATCTCGCATCTGCTACAAGTGTCTCTAGAATTCTTGCATCCGGTGCAGGGATGGAAACAATGGTAGTGCCTGTAGGCGAATCAGACGAGAAGGGCTCAGCAACTGATTTATGAGGCAAGTTGATGTACAATTTTTTTCTAATTTTACACATAATTTGCGGTACTCTGGCATTAATTTCTGCTGCTGGTTCACTTCTAACAAAGAAAGGCCGAAAGCAACACGCTAGATTTGGGAAGGTATACTCTTCAGCGATGATGGGTGTAGCGATTACCTCTACTATTTTGGTATCATTGGGCGGACCTATATTCCTGTTATTTGTAGGAATATTCTCAGCTTACCTTGTTGCTGTCGGATGGAGACTTGCAGTAAATCGAAAAGGAGTTTTCACCAATGTTGATCGTTCGTTGATCAGCTTTGGTATCCTCGCGATTTTTGGTTTATCAGTATCAGCAATTGATTATTTTTTATCGGGAGAAAATTTTGGATTTGTTCCTTTGACTTTTGCAATAATTACGACCCTATTGGTAGTTCGTCAGATTAGAAGAGATGAAAAAAATCGTGGACCTATAGGAAAGACAAGGATCACTCAACATGTGATTTTTATGGGAGCTGGAACAATTGCTACAGTAACTGCATTCCTCCTCACAGTTATTTCTGATTCAATTCTAATTTGGTTATCGCCAACGGTAGTTGGTAGCTTGTTAATCACGTGGTATTCGCGAAGTGTAATGCAAGGGAAAATAGTAAGCAAACAGTAAACTTGAGGAAATATAACGCTGACAAGCAGGGGGGATGAAACATGAGGATAGGCCTAGTTGGTAAGCCCAATGTGGGAAAATCAACGACTTTTTCCGCTCTAACTCAAACCCCAGTTGATATTGCGAATTACCCATTTACAACCATTGATCCGAATGTAGGAGTGGCATGGATTCCACTTCGAGAACCATGTGCCTGCTCGGCACTTAGAGCGAAACGTGAGGCTGATGGAAGACTTGAATCAATATCAGCAGACGACCCACGAAAGGGTAGCATATGTTCTCCAAATACTGGTTCTTGCGTGGGGCACAATAGACTAGTTCCAGTCACATTAGTAGATGTTGCAGGGTTGGTACCAGGTGCTCATGAGGGGCGAGGCAGAGGAAACCAATTCTTGTCTGATTTAGCACGTTGTGACGCATTAATCCAAGTGGTGGATGTGTCGGGCTCGACTGACCTCGAAGGAAATCCGGTTGGAGAAGGTGGTTCTAGCCCAGTCGAAGAGCATGAGTTCCTCCTAGGCGAGTTAGATGCTTGGATTCGTGGCATAATCGAATCGAGTTGGCAAAGGGGCGCACGCCGTGTCCAATCAGAAGGCGATAAGGCCCTAGTAACATATCTGTTAGACCAGTTAAGCGGAATTGGAGCCAATGAATCCCATGTCTCTGCCGGCATTTTCGAAGTATCATCTCAGCACCCTGATGCCGGTGTGCCGTGGTCTTGGGGTGAAGAAGAGTTGACAACATTGGCGAAAACAATCAGAACAGGATTATTCCCAATTTGTATTGCAGCAAATAAAGCCGATAGAGCAGAAGAAGGTTCATGGAATCAACTTGAGGAAATGGTTACTGCATCTGGAGGAATGCTGATTCCCACAAGTGCAGAGGCAGAACTTGCACTAAGCAGGGCAAGTGCTGCTGGATTAATTCAACACAGACCAGGAGGAGAAGGGTTCACCGTCACCGAAGAAGGTGAATCCAATTTATCTGAAGCACAAAGGAATGCCCTTTCCTCAATTGGTGAATCGCTTGCAAAATGGTCAGGAGGAGGATTGGTTGGACTTGTTGGAGATATTGTATTCGACAGACTCGACAGAAGGGTTGCCTATCCTGTGCAAGATGAAACTCATTGGGTAGATGGCGATGGTAATGTTCTCCCAGATGCAATTCTAATCCCTGAGGGAACAACAGCGAAGGGATTAGCCTACGCAGTTCACAGCGACCTCGGAGATGGTTTCATTCGAGCTACAGACGCTCGCAGTGGACGCGTAATCGGTGCAGATCATGAGGTCCAAAACGGCGACGTGATACGAATTCACGCCAAGTCGTGAT
>CALEIW010000138.1 GCA_937876055.1 uncultured euryarchaeote | reverse complement strand
CAAAAAGTTCGTGAGATGATCGAACTTCCATTGAAACACCCAGTTCTGTTCCGTAGACTTGGAATTGATCCTCCGAGAGGCGTTCTATTACACGGCCCACCCGGTACCGGGAAGACCTTGATTGCCAAAGCAGTAGCATCTGAAACACAGGCACATTTTACCTCGATAAATGGGCCTGAAATCATCTCGAAATATTATGGTGAGAGTGAAAAACAACTCCGAGAAATTTTCGACGAAGCCACAGCTAATGCTCCTGCAATCATATTTATCGATGAATTAGATTCAATCGCTCCAAAGCGGGAAGATGTATCAGGTGAAGTAGAGCGCAGAGTTGTCGCACAACTTCTTACACTACTCGATGGAATGCAGGGCCGTGACAACGTCGTTGTAATCGGCGCAACAAATCGACGCGATGCAATAGATCCTGCTCTAAGGCGTCCGGGCCGATTCGACAGGGAATTGGAAATTGGTGTTCCTGACAAAAATGGTAGAGAGGAAATAATCAACATCCATACCAGAGGTATGCCAATAAGTGATGATTTCGATATGGATTGGCTGTTGGATAATTCCTACGGATTCGTTGGGGCAGATATCTCAGCCTTGGTTCGAGAAGCAGCCATGAAGGCTCTGCGCCGTTACTTGCCAGAAATAGATCTAGACGAAGAGCAGATTCCTGCCGAAGTTCTAGAAAAAATGGAAGTAAAAATGATTGATTTCCGTGAAGCCATAAAGGAAATTGAACCAAGCGCTCTTCGTGAAATCTACGTAGAGGTGCCCGAGATATCTTGGGAACAAGTTGGAGGTTTAGAGGAGGTCAAGGAGCGCTTGAAAGAAAGCATCGAATGGCCACTAACTCAGCCAGAAATGTTTGAACATTTCGGAATCAATCCTCCTCGTGGAATCGTACTATTTGGAGCCCCTGGTACTGGAAAAACATTGATTGCAAAGGCAATTGCCAACGAGGCTAAAGCCAATTTCATATCAATCAAAGGTCCTGAAATGGTCTCCAAATGGGTCGGGGAATCAGAAAGAGCGGTCCGTGAGGTCTTCAAGAAGGCCAAACAATCCAGTCCTTCGATTATTTTCCTAGATGAATTTGAGAGTATTGCAGGAGTTAGGCGCAATATGTCTGGTGAAGGTTCAGATGTGATGAATAGAGTAGTCAATCAATTACTATCCAGCATGGATGGTGTAGAAACGATGGAGGGTGTAATCGTAGTTGCTGCGACAAACCGACCAGAGATGATTGACCCTGCTCTTCTCAGAAGTGGTCGCTTCGAGAGAGTATTACACATTCCTCCACCTGATGCAGATTCACGAAAGGAGATACTCCGCATTCACACCAAAGATATGCCACTGGGCAAATTCTCCCTCGATGATCTAGCCGGCCAACTAGATAATTACACCGGAGCTGATATCGAATCTATTTGTCGAGAGGCCGCACTAATCTCTATGCGAGCCGGAAAGAAATCAGTTTCGAAGAAATCCTTTGAGGAAGCAATTGCTAGAGTTAGACCTACAATTACCGATGAGATGATGGAATACTACGGTCGCATGGAAGGTATGCTAACAAGTGGTCTCGAATCTGTACGTCGCCGGCCAGACAGACTTTCTGGAATTGAAGCAGTTTGAGGTGAAAAAATGCCGACGACTTTCGGCCGAGAAATCCTTGGAAGAAATGTCGTTGATCAAGCATCCGACAAGCTCGGAGTTCTAGCGGATTTTAGAATCGATATGTCCAGTGGAAGAATCACTGCTCTACTAGTGGCTCTCGAGAATGATTTGGATCCAGCAATGCTACCTTGGCCGACCGTAGAAGGCCTACTCTCTGTTCCAGTTGAAGAGATTGCAGAGGTCGGAGTGAATATCCAACTTGCCCGTTGAGTCGATGCAAGCCCCGTTCAGCGGTGAATAACGGTCTTAAGTCGTAGTTGAGGCTCGTCAGACGTTCCGTAGGAACGGTGGCTTGCAGCATGGCGGATTCTCGCGTTTGGATGAGGAGGCTAACGTCGAGGCAAACTCGACGTCTTGCAATCACCACCGCGTTCTGGTTAATGTTAGGAATTCTTCTCTTTTCAATTCTACAAACATACATCATCACCGGTGAAAAACAGCAATCTGCTTACGGTGACGATTGGAACGATTTGAACGGATTTAGAGACGAAGTATCGAATTTAGGAATTGAAACCACCGCATTGATCTCAAGTCCATTACTACTTACAGAAATAGATGACCCTGAACAAGCAATTTTCGTCATCTCAGGGGTTGAGAGGGATACGATTTCTTTACCCAAATTTACAGGAGATGAAAGCATTGTCGATTTCCGAGAAGCTGATGGATACACCAGTTCAGAAATTTCTGCAATTAGAGATTTTGTTGACGCTGGCGGTACTCTTCTGTTGATGGATGATTTTGGTTATTCTGCGAGTCTCGCAGATGAATACGGCTTGACCTACTCGGGCCATCACCTCTACGATGGTGAAGCATGGGCTAGAGAACTGGACTTCAATTTCGTTTGGGTAAACGAAACCTCTGCGTTCAATTTCACTTCGACCTCTGGTTCAGTCGCAATGTCAATGCATCCATGTTTGCGCGATGTGGACCTTGATGGAGTAATCGATTTACTTGACGACGAACCATATGACCCGAATGTAGGTGGTGTAATAACAGAGCAAAATGTTGGGCTTTGTGCACACAGATGGGATCAAGAAACCGGTGAATGGGACTTTACAGAAAACTACAATCTATTGACAAATTCTCCGTCGGCGTTTGAGAAGGATGGAGCATTCAACCCCGCTGAGAATCGCTACGCCATTAGTGCAAGTACTCTTGATTCATATCTAGATACCAACGATGATGGTAACCTAACAGTCGGTTTCGAGGCGGCAGGAATAGCAGGGGATGAACAAGGTCCATTTGCTGTTTATGTCAGATATTGTGTAGATAGAATGTGTCTAGATTCAGATTCTGGCCGAGTTCACTTTGTCAGCGATGGTTCGGTTCTAATCAATTCACTATACAGTGCAGGGCCTGATAGCCCGTACGCTGACTCCGTCCCGTTAAACGATAATCGTAAGTGGGCCCTAGATATTATCGCTGAAGCTCTACTTCTAGGGAATACAAGCACAGATGCCGGCGAGGAAGCAATCATAATTTTCGATGAATCTCGGCACCAGCAGGAAACTCCAATGGGCGATACCTACAATCTACTATACTACATTCTAGTCTACTTTACTAACGATTGGATGGCTATGCTGATTCTATTCCTAACTCTCTTTATCATCCTAGAGGCGGTCCTCATTCGCAAGGACGATCCCGAGGATTGGCGTCATGTATTCCGAATCATCTACTATGGATTCGGTGATGCTCGAAGGTATGATTACTATCAGAGACCTCAGAAAATTCGGCAGGTGTTATTGACTAGAGTTCGTAATCTCAATACCATGTCTCGAGAAGAATTCGATGCACTACCTGCCGCTGAATTACAGCGTATAGTCGATGATCCAGTGTTAGTCCAATTCATCTTTGAAGATAGACGATATAAGCCAGATGAGTTAGTTGGAATAATCAAACGAGTCAAGGCATGGGGTCAAACTACAGAGGAGAGTGATGCCTGATGTGGACACGTAAGGCAGCAATCATGCTGACCAGTGGTATTTCTCTGATATTGATTGGAATGATGATATCTCATTTCCAATTGATGATCATTGGCCTAACATTCATCGCTTTCTTGGTAATTAACGGCTGGGTGACGGGCCACTCAGACCTCGAGATTACTCGAAACATTTCAGCACAAAATGTGTACAAGGGTGACGATATCTTAGTCGAAGTCAGCGTCACCAATAACTCGTATCGTCGAACTCAATTGCTCGAGGTATTCGACAATGTCCCTCATGAGATGAAAATGAGGCGAGGAATCAATCAGATGAGAATGAATCTTGGTCCTGGACAATCTGCTACAATGCGATATACGGTTCGTTGCCCACTGCGTGGTCATTACACCGTTGGGCCAGTTTCTGTCCGTCATCGTAACGCATTCAATCTCTTCGTCAATGAATCAAAAGTTGACGATCGAACCGATATTACGGTATTTCCACAAGTTCGCGAAGTTGAGGAAGCCCTACTTCGGTCCAATGTACCAAAAATGTATACCGGGGCAACTACTCTGAAAACTCCTGGTCAAGGAATGGAATTCTACTCTCTACGTGAGTATCTTCCAGGAGATGCGTTCCGAATGATTAACTGGAAGGCATTTGCTAGAACTGGAGAATTGATGGTCAATGAAAAGACTCGTGACGCTGTTACTGACGTGTTCATCATTCTCGATACTAGAGACGTTGCAAGAATAGGAACAGTCCTCAAAAATCCATTGGAGATGGGTACTGTAGCGGCGGCTTCGATTGCAAATTATTTCATTCGCCGCCGTGATTCTGTTTCGATAGTCACCTATGGTGATAGGATGAACTACCTACCACCAGAAACTGGTGACAAGCAGTACTACAAGACTCTGAGTATGCTTGCTGGTGTAACTTCCAAAGGCAGTATGCCATTGCAAGCGGTGACCAATGCGATGAGCTCTCGAATCAGTCGAGGGTCTCCGGTTTTCATCATCAGTAGCCTCGAAGGCGATGGGACAACACTCCCTGCAATCCGAAACCTTGCAGGTAAAGGCCACGAGGTCATCGTTCTGTCACCATCAAGTATCGACCTTGAGAGATTGGTAAGTAGAATACCTAGAATGTCCTATGAGGTACTCAAGCTAGAGAGACAGAACAGATTAACGGCAATTTCAGGATATGGAGCAAAGGTCATCGATTGGATGCCTGATATTGAATTATCACAGGCCTTGCTACAGGTTAAGTCGGCTTAAGGAGGTGAAGATATGGCAATGGAAACAGTACCGCCAAGTCAGACATTACATCTTCCTCGTTTACGCCGTCGCTGGCAAATTCTATTCCTACAGATAATCGCTACAGCCGCTCTACTCGCTTTATTGTTTAGGATGACTGAAGTATACGGACCGTGTGATGATGGATTCCTGGAAGATGGCAATAATTGGTGTCCTTCTTACGAGCACACTAGAGGTCTAACGTGGGTTAATGATCAACCTTCTTTCCAAAATAATGCACTCTCGGGAAGTGATGGTTTGATTATACCCCGAGAATTGACTGGAATCGACTCAACTGGTTTTGCTAGTCAGGTTGCTCCACTTACTATGTGCTTCCTTATTGTAGGCTTGTGGATGCTCTATCAAGCTAGAGATGAAAAGGTAAAACTGTGGACTCGCAGAGGTTTTACCGGCGCTATTGCACTATGGGCCCTTGTACCATTCATTCTAGATTGGTTTGATGAGATTGGAGTTATCGGCTTTCATCTTCCGTTGCAACATATCGGTTCTCTATTCCAACCACTACAATTAGCAATTGAGTTATTCTTCGTTGGGATTGTCTTCGCGCCAATATTGGCTGGATTAATCGGTATCTGGAACCTATCTCGAAGGGCGCTTACTTGGTCAGTTGGCTTCTTCTTGATGGTTATCGGAGTACACGCGTTACTTACCTTCCAAGGAATAACAGATACAGTGGCCGGTATTGGCCTCAAGCCGCTGCCAGCGCAAATTGGCGAAGCGACCCTGTATGGTGGGCTAATTTCTCCATTAGCACTTGATTTACTTGGAATTGCAATTCTGATACTACTATTCCACGAGGCTGGCAATGCCGTTATTGGCCATCTTGAGTATGCGGTGATGTTACCAGATGCTAGTAAGTCAGATCCAGAATATGTACGTCAATTCAACAATGTAGTCAACAGTCATGTTTTGCATACAGTTGCAATTATTGGCGGTGTCGCCATTACTACTGCACTCGCACTCGAGTTTGATGCACTAATGCTCGATATAGTGGCTGTAATGGAAGGTGGACAGTGGAGTGGACAAGTTTCCGAATCCCTAGAGTTGCAATTGACATACGGGAAGGTTATCTCAGCCGGATTATTCCTATTGGCGGTGGCTGGAATGAGATATGTGGTCCCATGGCAGAGGGTTAGTGGTCTAATCGAAACTGGAATTGCTAGTCTACGCGGTACAAGATCGGATTCCTAAATCCTCATCTAATTCCGAGTAATTTCTCAAAAAATAGAACTATTTGACTAGAAATATAGAGGGTGGCTAATCCAAGAATAATGACAGCAACCGGATTAGCCCACCACCCTAGTTGAGGTTCTAGGGCAGAAATCACCTCGTTACTGATTTGCCAAGCCCCGAATATACAAGCAAAGAGTACGAATCTATCCATCCAAGGCGAGGTCTTCTTTCCGGCTGTATTTGCCCTATTGGGTAGGTTGCCAACCTCGCTCATGGTTAGGTTGTGAAAAATATCGCCAATATATGCACCGATTGGTCTTATTCCCATTCTACATGCAGTATCAGTTGGGTTCAAGCCACAGAGGTCAGCCCGCAGGTTATGGCCGCAGGTATCGACATAGAGACTTGCAGTCGCTGTGATAAGCCTGCTATATTGCATCAAGAATACAGCGGCCAACACTTCTGCGCCTATCACCTGAGGCAGTCGATCAGAAAGCGAGTGTCCAAAGATTTGCGTAGTCAATTGGTCTTGCCCAAAAACGCCAATCATGAGGATGGTCGGCCATTCACAATCCTAGCCTGCGTCTCCGGTGGTAAGGATTCTGCAGTGCTATTGGATATGTTGGTGGATATTATTGGAAAGCGACGCGATGTGAAAATCATCGCCGGTTGTGTTGATGAGGGAATAGATGGATACAGGTCACCTTCATTGGAATGTGCAAGGGAATTAGCCGAATCCTTGTCAATCGAATTTGTTACCTTATCTTACGAAGAAATGGGTTACGAAAGAATGGACGAAGTTGTACAAAGAATGCCGATTATTGCCAATAATCATGATGAGGCGAAGGGAATGATGCCTTGCTCATATTGTGGTGTTTTTCGTAGGCAAAGTCTCAATGCCCTTGCCGAAAAGGTGCAAGCAGATGTTATGGCACTAGGTCATAACCTCGACGATATGGCTCAATCAATATTGATGAATATGCAGAAGGGCGAGATAGAGAGAAGTGTTAGACTCGCCCCACACACAGACACTCCAATCGAAGGACTAGCGCCACGCATAGTTCCGTTACGTTGGGTGCCTGAACAGGAAATACATGCTTATGCCTTCTCCAAAGGTCTTCCAATTCATCACGGAGATTGTCCTCATGCACCTGGAGCAATGAGACAACAAAGCCGCGCAATTGTAGCCTCTTTGGAGGCCCAAAGTCCGGGGGCACGTCACGGATTACTGCACGCTTTGGAACAGATTAGGGAGTTACACCGAGAGGCAAGAGGGAGCCATCAGTCGGATATAACAAACTGCCAACAATGTGGAGAAATAACAAGTCGCCCAATTTGCCAGTCCTGTATCATGAAAGATTGGTTAGCGGAATCCTCTCTATGATCCATCAACTGTGGAATCGATGAGGGCTGGATACGTGATTTATTCCTGCGGTAGAATCTAGCATGCCTCTTTCGATAGAATGTGAATCAGATAACGCCTGTTTGATTGAATTTACAGGTGCGCATGGAATACCATCGAGTATAGCTTCCAATTCACTAGATGTGAATTCAATCACAGATTTTGAAATTAAATCATCTACCAATACTCTATCTTCAACACGTTGAGCATTTTTCGACCAATTCGAATCTTCTGGAATTTCTAATCGCAATGCTTCGACCAACTTCATCCATTGCTCATCTGAGCCGACTGCAATAACAAATTCACCATCTAAAGTTGCATAGGCTCGATAGGGCACTAGATTTGGATGCGAAGTTCCCATCGTTGTGGGATTACTTCCAGAAATTATTGCGTTCTGGGCTTGATTAACTAAAAGATCCAGAGCGCAATCCCATAGCGATAGGGTCAGTTTGGCACCAATTCCTTCTTTCTCCCTTCTGTAAAGGGCTGCAAGAATCGCAGAACTAGCATGCAATCCGGTTGCAACATCAATTACTGCAACTCCAACCTTAGCGGTATTTCCCTTTTCGTCACCTGTAATCGACATCAATCCACTACGTGCCTGCATTACAATGTCGTAACCACCTTCTCTAGATCTCGGTCCGTTATTTCCGTAGGCGCTAATGCTGCAAACGATCGCATTTTCTGGCCAGGACGTAAACCATTCTTCGGATTTACCAGGGCGGAAATTTTCGATAATTATGTCTGAATCGGAAATCAATGCCCTGACATCTTCCAAATCGCTTGCAATCTTGAGATTCTTTCTAACCACTGATTTTCCTAAATTCACAGAAGTCCAATATGCTGCAACCTGTTCATTTTCAATTTCCGTAAATGGAGGCCCCCATCCTCTGGTATCATCACCCCAAGGTGCTTCAACTCTCAGAACCGTTGCTCCTAAATCAGAAAGTAACTTTGCAGTATATGGTCCCGCTAATACTCTGGATAAATCGAGAACCCTTACACCCTCTAAAGGTCTAAACATATGTCCCGCTTGATGATAAAGTGCATCAATAGTTGTATTATGATGGCTTGTAAATGGACTAATTTTCAGTAGAATTTGACTTCCACTTCCATCTCTTGACTAACCGATTTGTGAACAGGACAAGCCAAGCCTCGCTTGATTAACCACGCTCGGTCTTCACTATTCAGGTCTGTAGGTAAAGAGATTTCAACTTCCAACTTCGATACTCTACGGGGGCCCGAAGCCATATGTTTCTCTACTGAACCACTCATTCCGCTAACGTCTAATTTTCTAGAATCTGCGGCTATAGCAATAATCGTCATCATGCAATTCAACATAGATGTAGCCAAAAGGTCAGTCGGAGAAAAGGACTGACCCTTTCCCATGTTGTCAACCGGAGCATCTGTGACCAATGTTTGACCTGAGGGTATGTGCGTTGCAGAGCATCTCAGATTGCCGTCATAGACCGCTTCTATTCTGACCATCAGGAGGCCTCATAGGATTGATTCGGCCAATTCTTCAATCGATTGAGAGCGACCGCAATATGAGCACCTTAGGTCAAGTGGATCAGCGGAAATCACTCGTAACTTGTGAGGTAGTGGTTCTCGTGAGTTTTGGGTTATACAATTCCAGAATGAACATCGAGCGATATTTACCAATTCTGAACCGAGCTCGATTTGGCGTTTTTCAGCCACGCTGTAATTTCGAATAATCGCAACTGAAGCGTTTGGAGCAATCAGTGCGAGTCTATCCAACTCTTCCTGAGTTAATTCGCGGTCTTCGATTTTCAATACATCCTTTCGACCAGCCTTTCCACTTGGAACATTCATTACCAAACTAATTGGATTAGATCGGCCAATGTCCACTCTCAGCATTTGCATTACTTGCAATGCCTTTCCTGCTGGAATGTGGTCGACTACGGTTCCATTGCATATTGCGGTAACTCGTCTCATCTCACTCATTCGCCAACCTCCTTTGGAACTTCAACGCCGAGACTTCTGCAAAGAAGAGCCATTCTTGTTGGAACACCATTGAAGGCTTGTTGGAAATATCTCGCGTGTTGTGTCGAGTCGACGCTCGGGTCTATTTCGTCGACTCGAGGAAGTGGATGCATTACAATCATCCCTGCTTTGGCTACAGCCAAGTCATCCGCAGTCATTTTGTAGATTCCTGCGACCTTTGCATACTCATCTTCATCAGGGAATCTCTCCTTTTGTATTCGGGTCATGTAGATGACATCCGCATCTGCAATCGCTCCAGCCAAATTCTCACTTTCGACAACATCAGAACCATGAGATTGCAAATCGCCGACGATTTCAGTGGGCATCCGTAGACTTTCGGGTGAGACTAGGGTTAACTTGGCCCCGAATCTAACCAGTGCATGGGATAAGGAGTGAGTAGTTCTTCCATAGCGAAGGTCGCCTACTAATACAACATTCAATCCTTCTAAAGTTCCATGAGCTTGTCGAATTGTGAAAAGGTCAAGCATTGTCTGAGTTGGATGGTTTCCTGCTCCATCCCCTGCGTTTAGAACTGGGATTTCAATCGCGTCTGCACTATACTGTGCAGCGCCTTGTCGAGGATGACGAATTACTGCTATGTCTGAGTAGCCATCAACCATTTGCATGGTATCGTAGAGCGTCTCTCCCTTGGCTACACTGGAGCCTACAGAACTAAGGTTTACCACCTCACCTCCGAGTCTCTTCATGGCTGATTCGAAAGACATTCTAGTTCTGGTTGAATTCTCGAAGAATAAGTTACCAAGTACCTTTCCCTGTAATAATGGAGCGTATACATCTCCATTTGCGACTGGTAACAACCTTTCAGCCGCATCGAGTATTTCCAAGATCTCGTCATTGCTTAGATCGTCCATGGTAATCAGGTCGCTCATACCTTCTCCTCCGACGAAACCCAACGCCGCCATTTGATAGCCCTTACCCTTGGTAAAATTAGCCCAAACCGTTCTCCGTCGTCTTGAAGTCGGATGATTGCGCCGAATAGTCGATGATTATCTCGCGTACGCCAGTGCGGGTGTCTTTCTGCGGAGGTGGAACCGATCTTGATTGGTTCGCTAATTCAGAGAAAAATGGTGGACGTGTCACTTCTTTGGCGTTAAATCGTTACATCCATGTAACTGTAAATGCTCGATTTGATGATATGGTCCGAGTATCTTACTCAAAAATGGAATTAGTCGATAATTTTGAGGAAATTGAACACGAATTAGTCCGTGAAGCCATGAGAATGACTGGAGTCACCTCAGGAGTAGAGATTACCACCATCGCCGACATACCATCTCGCGGAACAGGTTTGGGTTCCTCATCCACCGTAACTGTGGGCCTTCTAAACGCTCTACACAATTTTGCTGGAAGAGAAGTTTCTGCAAGGCAATTAGCCGAAGAAGCTTGCAAAATTGAGATTGATATTCTTGGCCAACCAATAGGGCGGCAAGACCAGTACGCAGCGGCTTTTGGCGGTGTCAATTCGATTTCATTTGGGTCTGATGGAGTCTTTGTCGATCCGCTCGATTTGGCAGATGATGTCCTCGAGCGACTTGAATCAGAATTCACTCTTGTATTCACTGGCATGAGTCGTCGGGCGAGTTCGGTGCTGTCGGAATCACCCAAAGATGAAGCAGATAGACTTGCGAGGCTGCGCGCCATTCGCGCGCAAGCGGACGAGGCGCAAGCTCGCTTAGAATGTGGAGACTTAGCAGGGCTTGGTGCGCTACTCGAGGGCGCTTGGCAGGCCAAGCGCGGAATTACTGCCAGTGTTTCAAACGAGGAACTAGATGCTCTCCACGACCGAATCCTCGCACTTGGCGCCAGCGGAGCAAAACTCCTCGGCGCCGGAGGCGGGGGATTCTTCCTCGCTCACGGTGATGCTGGATTACGAGCCCAACTCACCGCAGAACTAGGCGATAGCCACCGAATTATTCCACTAGCCATCGACTTCGATGGCTCAACAATCATCCACCCCGGAAGTGAATGAATGAATCGAACCCCACTCGCAATACTGTTGACGACGTTGATGTTGACTCCACTCATTCCAATCGTGAGCGCGGACGCACACGGTATTCCAGAGGACCTCGACCCATACGACGGTTGGGCGAAACTGGAAATCCATGACCCGCTGATGGTGAACTCGAATATAACAGCGACTTGGACTCTCAATTTTTCCATATCTGATTACCTAGGAACAGAACACCTTA
>CALEIW010000137.1 GCA_937876055.1 uncultured euryarchaeote | reverse complement strand
GTTCAGAAACCTCTGGACCTGATACAAATTGGGTCAGCCCAGACGCCTGCCGTGATGATCCAAATCTAACCGACACTCCTGCATATCTGATTGGTGAATGGTTGAATTTAGGCGAGCCAGCACCATACATGTTCTTGCTAATGATTATGTCCGTGGTAGCTGTAATCTTTGTTTGGATTCTTTTGAACAGAATCCTTTCCTCACCATGGGGTAGAATCCTAAAGGCAATCCGAGAAGATGAAGAGGTTGCGCAACACCATGGTCATGATGTTCTAACTCACAAGGCCGCCAGCCTCGCATTAGGTGCTTCAATAGCCGCACTTGCTGGAGCATTTTGGGCTTGGAAATTAACCGGATTTGAACCCTCATTCATGTCCCCGGCCCGCTCAACCTTCCTAGTATGGGCTGCTTTCATCATCGGGGGTACGTCGAATAACCGAGGAATGGTAGTTGGGGCATTCATCATAGTCTTGATGGAATTCGTATTCAACGTACTAGTGGCAGGACAAGGTTCTGCTGACTTACCACTACACACCACAGCGGCCCGTATTGATTCATTATTTGAGTGGCTTATCCTGAGCCAATGGGAAGTAGTGAGCGTCTTCCTAGCGGTAGCGGTAGTTGGTTTTGCAATACGATCTGAGAGGATTCTAGAAATCGGCTTAGCCGGTGTTGCAGTCTTTTCATTCACCGCAATTGCTCTTGGCCAACGTTCAATCGATGAGTCCTTCTTCGGCGGTGTTGTATCGGCTGACATGCTTTACTTCAAACTCTTCTTGATTGGCTGTTTGATGCTATTCTCATTGAAGTTCAACACTAAGGGTCTACTTCCAGAAGTACCGGTTAGACCTGAGCGCCCTAATGGGGGTGAGCCCGTTGAGTGAACCGGTATTGAAGGTCGAAAATCTCCGAAAGGAGTTCGGCGGTCTAGTCGCTGTAAAGGACGTATCTTTCGAAGTCGGCCCTGGAGAATTTATCGGATTAATTGGCCCTAATGGTTGTGGTAAATCTACCACATTCAATTGCATTAGTGGATTGTTAGATCAGACCGCGGGCAATATCGAGATTTTCGGTAAGGATGCATCGAATATGCGACCCGACCAAATCCAAAACCTTGGATTCACCCGAACCTTCCAGCACACTCGCTTATGGCGGCAAATGACAGTAATAGAGAATCTACTAGTCCCTCCAAGAGACCAATTCAAACCTAATCCATTTGCCTCTATTTTGCAATTATCTTCGTCTGCTGAGGAAGAACGTCTTGCTCGCGCATATGATGTCTTGGAGCAATTAGAAGTCCCACATATGGCTCATAACTTGGCGAGTGAGCTTTCAGGAGGACAATCAAAACTTGTAGACATTGGACGCTCGATGATGGGTGATCCTAAGTTGCTACTACTCGATGAACCAGTGGCTGGAGTAGCGGGGCCACTAGCGATGAAGATATTCAACAACCTACGAAAAATCGTAGATGAAACCGGAATTTCGGTTCTAATCATTGAACACAATATGGATTTCATTCTCAGGCAAGGAGTAGACAAAATCGTCGTGATGAATGAAGGAGAGATTCTGATGGTTGGAACTCCGGACGAAGTTCGTAGCAATCGTGAGGTTATCGAAGCATACCTTGGTGCATCTGGCGATGAACCAGGAGGTGAGGAAGAATGAGCGAAAAGGTTCTAGAAATCAATGGACTAAACTGTGGTTACGGCTCAGTTCAAATCCTATACGACATTGACTTGTACGTAGAAAAGGGGGAATTCGTGACTATCATCGGTCCCAATGGTTGCGGTAAATCGACTCTAATCAAGACAATT
>CALEIW010000136.1 GCA_937876055.1 uncultured euryarchaeote | reverse complement strand
AATTCGTAACCATTCTCACCCATGTGGGTAAGCATTGCATCTATGTGATTGACATGAAATGGTCCTGCACCGGGAAGTCCAAGATCTACTTTCTGAATCCCTAGACGTTCCATGTAATCGATTAATTCGATTTTTTGTTCGATGGTAGGATTACGTGCACTAGGACTTTGTAAGCCATCTCTAAGAGTTTCGTCATCGAACCAAACATCATGCGGATGGTTAGCCGAATCCCGTTCGATTTCATAGTCTATGATGTTCCAATCATAGATGAGTTCTCGCTCATTCATTCTTGACCCTCCAGCCGCTCGACGCGTACCACGTCCGTCGAACAGGCGGGCAGGCGTTTGAGGATTTCCTGAATTCAGGCTGAAATCTTCGACGAAGACGCTCTTGAGTTCCATTCATCTCGAACAATCATAGTAGCCGCCAATATCGCTCCCAGAATAGAACCTTGTAAACCAGCGCTAGCGGTAACAACAATCGCAAACATCAGAGCCAGATATAACATTGAAACAAAGAAAGAACGAGCCGCAGTTGGAATCCTTCCAGCCTCGGTTCTAGGCTCATTTGGATCAATGATGAACACAGTCCTAGCATACCATAGAGTGACAACAATTGCAGTCCAACCAAACACATGGTAGATTGTATCATTTCTATCCATTCCACCCAAAGCTATTGGTGCAAATACAGCTAAAATTAGCAATAAAATAGAGTATATTTTCATTTCAATGAGAGTTCTTTTTGTACCCTTTACTCCAGGCATCATTGGAACTCCAACAGAATCATATTCCTCTGAGCGATAGAGCGCCAAGGCCCAAAAATGTGGAGGGGTCCATAGGAAAATTAGCAGTAGAAGATACCAAGGCATTAAGCTCCCTAAATCGAAAATTGAAACCGCGAAATCATGTGCAGAGTTTAGATTAATTCTCAAATCACCAACGGCAGTTGCCCAACCGATTACTGGTGGAGTTGCACCAGCTAAACCTCCGATGACTATGTTTTGAACCGAGGTTCGCTTTAGCCAGATGGTGTAAATGAAGACATAGAATAGAATACTGAATGCTGCCCAAAAAGCAGCTACCTGATTGGCAAATTCAAGAAACCAAACAACTCCTGTTATCGAGATAAATATTCCAAAAATTAGTGCTCCATTTGGACTAACAGTGCCTTTTGGTATCGGCCTTTTTGAAGTTCGTTGCATGATTGGATCAATATCTCTATCATACCACATATTGATTGCATTAGCGCCTCCGGCTGTGAGATAGCCTCCCACGAAAACAATCGCCATAGTACGAATGGATTCATTCCAATCCATCTCAGAAAATCCCGATGCTTCAAGCAAATCGTGAGATAATACCGCACAAAGTGCGGTGATCTGTAGAAGAACAACTACTCCTGGTTTGGTAAGAGTCAACCAAGCCTTTGCTCCACCCCCACTCTCACCCATAGCACACCCTTTGGGCGTGTGGCCTTCAATTCGACTCATCACAAGGTCTCGGGTGCAGACTCATGTAAAGCGAAGGCAGAGATAGCCAACCAAGCGGTTGCTAGTGTGAGGAATGATGTGCTACCAACTAACAGGTGGATTAGAGAAAGTATTTCGCGGAATGTTTCATTTTCAGGCGACCAAGAAAGAATGTATAGAGCACCTATTGCAATATTCAAACAATATAGCGCAGATGCAGCCCAAATCCAATTTCTTAGGATTAATCCATGCTGGTGTTGAATCTGCTCGTTTCTAACAAACCAACAAGCGAGTAGTAGAATACCTCCTACAATCGCTACCAGCCATCGATGAATAATTTGAGATTGATTTTCGAAGTCAACTATTTCGGGAAAGAAATTTCCTTTGCAAAATGGCCACGAGTTTACATCTCCAGATACCCCACAAATCTGGTCTGCACCTGGAGTTGTAGCAACAAATACTCCTGCAAAAACTGTGGTGAATGTACCGAATCCTAACCATGCAATTCTATTCTTCCACTTAGAAGCGAGAATTGGGTCAAATTCGAACCACGCTGGCTGATTTGCTTCATCTCGATTTATACAAATCCACAACCAGATTAGAGATAATATGAATGCAAGAGCGCTTGATAGATGCATAGCAACACTCCAGTGAACATTATCAATTTCAACCGTTAGCCAACCAAGAGCTCCCTGCCAAATGATCAATCCCAAAGCCAAGTTAGATGCGAAAATCGTTTTTGTTGAAACATCTTCATTTCGACGAATGGTAAGCCAGTTTAGAATAACTAGAGGGCCAAGAATAGCCCCGGCCAAAAGTCTGTGAAACCACTCTGTAAATATCTCAAAAGTAGTATATCTATGGTGTTCACCTCGTGAATCTATTTCATCGGGGTTTTCATTCCACCATGTCTCTTGTTCCTCTGGACTAATGTCGAATCCCCATGTGCCGAAGCAAGTGGGCCAGTCTGGACAGGATTCTCCAGCATCTGAGACTCTAATCAAGCCACCAACAGCAATTACCAGAAAGGTAAGTACGATGAGACCAGCAGTCAATCTCTTAGTATCGACTTTCTCAAGCATTGCTCACCACCTCTTAATGGTCGATAAGCGGTATAGTCCTCATTCTTCCTCAGCATGAGGGTCTACATCGATTGGAATTCGGTGAGATTCATACTCAAGCATTGCAATCTTTAGAGGGTCAAGTACGAATCTAGCTTGAGCATCCTCTGTTCCATAGAGCTGGACTAGTTCTTCCATGAAATTCTCACGGAGTTCTTCCTCGGATACATATAGCGGTGCACCCATGCTAATTTGCAGTGCTCTTGCACCTATGATTCGCGCCTTTTCGAAGCGTGTGTGCTGCCGTACTGGAGTAACCATCGAGGCGGGCGACCCAAGAGCCCCCTATTAGCCCACCGGCCAACCTTCGCCCCCTATGGGGGCGGGTTTCTGTGCGATTTTATGCCTCAATCAACATTCCAACGGCGTTACCACCGCCCAGACAAATCGTAACAATTCCGCGATTACTATTTGTCCGATTAAGTGCGTTTGTAAGAGTCATCAGACAACGTGTTCCGGTCGCTCCAAGTGGGTGTCCTAGCGATACCGCTCCGCCATGCGGATTGAATCTCTCATCTGGGAAGTCAAATGCATTCTGAATGGCACACGAGGCGGCTGCAAAAGCCTCATTGTGCTCTAAAATATCTATATCAGAAATTTCCAATTGGTTCCGATCTAAGAGCATTTGAATGGCAGGAATAGGAGCAGACATAACCCTATTTGGCTCTACACCAGATGTGACGTAATCAATGATTTTAGCAAGTATTGGCCAGCCATTTTCATTGGCGATTTCCTCAGAGGCAATTAGAACCGCTGAACCTCCATCCGACACCTGACTAGCGTTACCAGCGGTGACTTGTCCATCCTCCTTGAAAACGGTTCTAAGTCCAGCGAGACCTTCCATTGATGTATCCATGCGAATTCCTTCATCTTGGTCAAGTTCGTCCATAAAAACACACTCTTCTGCAAGCCATCCTTTCTGCCATGCTGAGTTGGAAAGGTTGTGAGAACGAAGCGCATATTGGTCAGATTCGGATCGCGAGATATTTGCTTCTTCAGCGATTGTCTCACCAGTAATTCCCATCATTGATCCATCATAAGCGTCCTTTAGCCCATCATGACTCAAAATCCCTGTCAATTCTGCAAATGAGATTTCATCACCACGCCTTGCTCCACGGATGAAGTGGGGTGCTTGACTCATGGACTCCATCCCACCTGCGATTACGACATTTGATCTTCCAGCCATAATTTCTGTTGCTGCAATCATTACAGCCTTGAGACTTGAACCGCAGACCTTGTTGACTGTAGTACATGGGGTTGAGTATGGTAGCCCTGCAGCCATTGCGACTTGTCGAGCAGGCGCTTGCCCTGCACCTGCTTGAAGCACTTGGCCCATGTATATCTGGTCGATGATTCCGCTACGAGGATCTATTCCGGCCCTTTGCAATACTCCCTTTACAGCCAATGTCCCCAATTCAACTGCTGTGTAATTGGCTAATGCTCCGCGAAAGCGACCAAAGGGAGTTCTCGCATATGCGCATATGACCGGAGTCGACACAGGCGAGGCGAGTGAGTTACTCCCCTTGAAAGGTGCGATGGGTAAGTCGCTACTATCCCTCAGTTTTCGGACGAATACCCATAAAATTCCGCATTCTTTAGTTCGGGCCTGAAATCAGGTTTTACAAGTATGGTTCTAACTGCCCAGAGGTCTTTGAAGATACGATATTGAGAGGTTGCATCTAGATAATCGACACCACTAGTTCCACCGGTTCCAATTCTTCTACCCATTATTCTCTCTACCATTCTGGCATGTGAGTGGCGCCATTTGACCATCGACTCTTCAAGTTCTACGATTGCATCGATTAGAGTTCGTGGCCAAGTCAGTAATGGCAATTCTCTGTATGATTCTATGAATAATAATCCAGCACGAGCGCGGCTAACATTTCCATCTGGCTTCAAGAAATCAATAGCTCCTTGGTGAGATGCTGCAAATCGCTCAGCCGCTTCTTCGGAACTAGAAGCACCATACCCCGACATTCGTTCAGAGGCCTGCTTTCCTATTTTCTCATGTGAATTTAGATGAGTCTCGATATATTCTGCAACTGCGTCTTCGTCGCCATCATTTCCAGCTAATGAACCCATGATTGGAGTTCTAGAAACCCATCGCATCAACGACTCACTGAGGGACGGTTTGGAGGCGACATCTTCCAAGCGAGCAAGAATAGCTGCATCTCTTTCGGAATTCTTTGCTAACTTGCGAAATGTACTAATTGGGTCCATTCCATACAATCTATCTTCATTGGCCAAACCAAGTAAGATTTCGAATTCACGCATTTGGTATGATTCAAATCCAGACGCAGTTCCAAGTCCGTCTCTGAATGCTAGGAATCCTTGAGGGGTCAAAGTTTCCAATACAGTCCATTGATTTGCCATCAAACGAAAGATCTCGGTTGTGCGGCCAAGGTGGTCAACTGCTCTTGGAATATCATCCTCTGGAACGTGGTCTTGTGCGAGAATATCCCGAACTTCGGTTAGTTCACGAATGACCTGCTTGAACCAAAGTTCGAAGGTTTGGTGGACGATGATAAAATGCATTTCATCAGGACTTACTCCTCTATTTTCTCCCTGAAGTTCTAACAAAGCGGGTAATTGCAGATAGTCTCCGTATGTCCAATTACCCTCGCTCCCTGAGTCGCCCATGTTGCTCGGATGACGCTTCACGCTTGAATCGTTACCCTAGCCACAGTTCCGAATCCGAACCCTCTAAACCACTGAATTTAGCCGCTATTTCATGGCTGGTGGGTGCGGTACCTCACAAGAAAAGTCGGGAGACTTTCGGCCAGCAAGGAAACTTCATGTTGAAAGTGGCCTAGATTTACAATTGGTGGGCGAAGACGATGCAGCAGAACTGTTCGCCGTTGTCGACTCTAACCGAGAATATCTCCGAGAATGGCTTCCATGGTTAGATGGAACAAAAAGTATCGAGGACGAAAATTCGTTCATCTTTATGAGTCTAGAAGAGTATGAGAAGCGAGAGGGAATTATCTACGCTATTCGTTTAGATGGCAATATAATTGGAACCATTAGCCTAAATTGGATAGATTGGGGTAATAAGGGGACAGGAGTTGGGTATTGGTTGTCCAAGAACCAAACCGGAAATGGATATGTGACCAAGTCTTGTATTCGATTGATGGAACACTGCTTCGACGACTTATACCTACACAGATTCGTCCTCGAAGCTGCTGTAGATAACATTCCTAGTTGCGAGATCGCGGAAAGAATAGGCATGAGATTAGAAGGGATTACCAAAGACAGAGAATGGCTATACGATCACTATGTTGATGCCAAACTATACGCTATCACAAAGCCAGAGTGGGATGAAAAGCGTACTTCCTAAGTCAGCCAAGTAATCCATAATCAATAATTTCACAAGTACCAGAAGGCAAGGTTGCCAAAACATCATCTTGTGCTAGCCCGGTGGCTTTTGCGATTCTATTGGCGATGGTTTCTTTCTTATCTCTCCCAGGCCTAATAATCGCCCATCTTTGACATAGTTTCGATACTCCTTCTGCTGTTCCAGATACTGGAATTGGAATATTATTGACAATTGCAAATCCAATGGCTATCTCCATTTCTACGTCTCTGTACCAAGTTCTTTGCCCCCTAACAACAAATGCACCGCGGCCAAGAGATTCTCCGCTCTCGGTTTGTTTGGAGACTTGCGAAGGTCGAGCATGGAAAGCGGTTGCTGCGGCGCTACCGCTACCCCATGCGCGAGACCAACATATTGCCAATTGCGCGGCTTCTTCGATAATCTCAGAAGGTAGATTTTGAGCGTCTTCGATAGAACCAGCAAATTCTTGTGAAATTTTCAATGATGCTACTCCTTCTGGCCTAAATCCGATAGGTTGAGGGTCTGTTTCTAAGCCATCATGTAACCTTAGTGAGCAAGATGGAGCACCGTGTAAATCAGCATGAACGTAGAGGTCCGTAGAACGTAGATATTTCCTAACCACTGTATCGTTGCCCTTTGCGTCCCGGCCACCTACAACTATTCTACCGTCGGACAATATTCCCCAACGGTGTTTTTCGAACCAGAACCTCTTGCTGCGTTTTCCTATCCTAACTCTTCCAGCCGCGGCTTCTTTCTCTCTTTTCGCGGCTTCCTTTGCGGCTTGATTTTCTGTTCTTTCTAAGGCAACCCTAGCTCCTTTTGATTTATCTTTCAGAGTTCTGGCCTGTTCAAAATAAATCTGAGCATTTTGGTGAACTGAATTTTCTACAGATAGTGTTACACTTGCTCCAGGCTCGTTATCTTCGTCTGGTAACCTAGCCAAAATGGTCCTCTTCGCAGGGTCAATCCTGTCTATCCACACAACATCTGCAATTTTCGAGTCTAAGGTTTGCCAACCTTCGTTTGCAATCAATGAATTTACTTGACCGAGTAAATCGTCTACATGAGTCCAGTTGTCCTGAATTGATTTCGCCAATTCCTGAGTCAATGTGGCGCGAGATTCAAATCGCTCGATTGCCGAACGTTGCTGAGCAGCCCTTCGGTCAAGCTTTGCTTTCTGTTCTTCATCATCTTCACCCGCCGCGGCAAGTTTCTCTTCCTCTCGACGGATGTAAGCGATTGCATCATGGGGCCCAAATATCACATCGTATGCTTCTGATAAGTTCGCAATCTTCGCCCTAAGGCTTGAATCCATAAATGGTAGATTGATTGGTGAAAACTCGCTAATCATTCCACTTGCAGACTCTCTCTCTTGAGGGTCATCCTGTGCAGACTTCCAGGAATTTAACCCCTCTTTATCTTCAAACCAAATATACGCACCTTGGGCTTCTGCCAACTCCACAAGTAACTTATTCATTGATTTACTAAGGACTTCTCTCTGGGCTTCTTCGAGAGAATCTGCAGGATCATCTGAATCTATTTCTGCGGCACTACAAACCGCATTTCCATAAATCCGTCCAAGGTTTGCACGTGCCGCAAGTGTTCGAATCAAAGAATGGTCTGAATTATCCAGTAAATTGTCTAGGCCATTTCTATCAAGTTCTCTAGGATCCAAAGTTTCGGGTGGAGGGGTGTACGGTTCACCTCTCTTTAGAGCACGACTTGCGTATTTGGCATGTGTAAGTGGCTGGAGAATAACGTCATTATCATCCAGAAGCAAGACGTTTCCATCTCTAAATAACTCAATGACGAGTTTGTATTGACCTCCTCCGTGTTCCAAGGTCAAAATTACTACTCTATCGAAGCCAAGTTGCTCGACCTCGACTAAGCGTGAATTTCCTAGATGTTTCCTCAATTTCATTGCAAAAGGAGACGGATTGTTGGGCATTGGTCTATCTCTTCTGGACATATACAGCCTTTTTCCACGTACAATCACCAAATCAACCGAAGGTTCTCCCTTAGGATTTAGCCTCAAAACAACCTGTTCATAATGAGGCTGGTAGGCTTTACGTACGCGGGTTCCAACCATCCCGCGTAGTTCCCTGACCATGCGGGCGACATCGAATGAGGAAGACTGCGCACGCATGACTCTCATTACAAGGGCAAGCGCGCCCTTCATCAGACAATCGCTTGATATCTGACGGCTCAGGCCCATTGACAATGACTGGCATGGGGGGGCTTAGGATGGGCGATGGTGTGCCATTCGTCCATGGTCCGGAAACCATGGGGGAGGTCGACATTGGTCTCAGAGCCTTTTGGTATCGGCCAATGTTGCTTCGAAATACTCTCGATGTAGAAGTCGATCTTGATTGGGGTATTCATTGCAATGCGGACGCTCTAGCAGAGCAGGCGGCAGTAATTGCTAATCGGATGAATGCGGAAGGGATTGAAGAAGCTGAAATGTTGGCTTTGGACTTAGCATTCATTTTCGGATTTGACCACGAGTATTTCCATCATCGCTTTGATTCGGGTGTGAGTTCTCATGTAATGCGAACTCATGCTCAAACCGGTTCATTACCGACTAATTTTGGTAATTATGAAGAATTACATGATTCCATCTCTACTCGTAGAGAAGGCCCTGAATGGTGGTTATTGACCGAAGAAACTCTTGCTAATGCGCATATTGCAATGGACCCCACTAGACTTGGCGGATTGAAGGACGCGTTCATCGAGCATGGATTACTGCCTGAATCGGGTGACCGTTCTAGAGGTCCATACGCCGCTTGGCGATTTGTAGCCTCAGACCCTTGGAAGTTCAATTGTCTAGCACATCACACCTGGTTACAGATTTTGACTGGAGAATTGGACCCACTGAACATAATTCCTGCGATTGAATCTATTACACACGAAGGAGGGACAGACGCTGCATTTGAGGCTCTTGTTGACTCTATTGTAGATGCCTGTGACTTACCTACGGACGAAGACTCAGTACCAGATCGGGTTCTAGGGAGAAATGGAACCGAGCACCTGTTCGCTATGGGTGGTGTGCCCGATGGAATGCTTCGTCGTCTCGAAGTTCCAATGCATTTCCATGGTGGTGAGGCCAATCGTATGGCTGAAAGATACGGCCCAACGAATCCCGATTGGCCATAT
>CALEIW010000135.1 GCA_937876055.1 uncultured euryarchaeote | reverse complement strand
AGGTTGATTCTGCTTTACTGAAATCCATTTATTGAATCCAGCAACAACAATTACTCCCATGCATAAGGTCAAGCTCAACGCTAGGATATGAGGTTCAAGACCAAATCTTTCTTCCTCAATTAGTAGATACGGTGATATGAGTAGTATTACTACAAACAAGTACGAAGCCAAGGTGTAAAATGCCGCCTTAATCGGTAAACTATCTCGAGATTCTGCCCTCTTAGAAAGAAATTCAGATGCACCCATACTGAGGGATGCAGCAATGCCTGTCACAAGGCCAGATAATGCTACAAGTTTCAGATCTTTCAAAGCAAAAGTTAGCCCAGCTAAAACTCCGGTCATTTCGATGAGAGCATCAGAGATACCTAGGACAATGCTACCATAGTGGTCATCATCCTCATCCATATGCCTACTAAATCAATTCGAGAAATAAATACATGATGTTGAAATCGATAGATTAGGCCATTCTTGATAGTTTTCCTGCCGAACGGTTTGCCGTTAATTTGGGCTTCGTAATCAGGAAATTAGGCCAACCCCTTCATAGAGGCGATTCGTCGGCGTAGCCGACGGAGAGACACGCCATGAGCATGATTACGGTAGAGTTGGGTGAAGATGGAACCCACGAATATGCCTCTGGAATCACTGCAGGCGAGGTTATTCTCAACGTTCATGGAAAGCGCTCTGGAGCCGTGGCGGCACGAATAGATGGTGTCGAGCGCGACTTTTCTCACGTTCTAGATTCTGATTGTAGCCTCGAGCCAATAAACGGTGAGAGCGAGGAAGGATTGTACATTCTGCGCCATTCTTGCGCTCACCTTCTGGCGCAAGCGGTTGTCGAGATGTTCCCTGATGCTAAGCCGACGATTGGCCCACCAATCGATCATGGGTTCTACTACGATTTCCATATGGACCCGATTGGTGATGAGGAACTAAAGGCAATCGAGAAAAAAATGAATCAACACATTCGAGCTAATCACGCCATGATCCGTGAGGAATATGACAATCAAACCCTGAGAGAAATGTTCTCAGAAAATAAATTCAAAATCGAAATAATGGATGACAAAGTAGGCCATGATGTCGGTTCCTCTGTCTATCGACAGGGTGATTTTGTAGACCTATGTCGTGGACCTCACGTCCCTTCGACTTCTCATCTGCGTTGGTTCAAACTTACTAGCACAAGTACCGCATACTGGCGGGCTGATAGCAAGCGAGAATCACTTGTCAGAATCTATGGAATGTGCTATGCTAGCAAAGAAGGTCTGAAACAACGTCAAAGGCAAATTCAGGAAGCAGAAAAACGAGACCACAAGAAAATTGGCAAAGAAATGGAACTTTACATGATTAACGAGATGATTGGCAAAGGATTACCCGTATGGTTACCTCATGGAGAGATTCTCAAATCAGAAATCGAGCGCTATGCCGTCGAGACTGAGGAAGCATATGGATATCAAAGAGTTACAACTCCAGTTTTAGCAAAGCAAGAATTGTTCGAATGTAGTGGACACCTTCCTCACTATGCAGATGGAATGTATCCACCAATGGAAATGGATGACGGAACATACTATCTGAAGGCAATGAACTGCCCAATGCATCATTTGGTTTTCTCCAGCAAAAAGCGAAGTTACCGAGAACTTCCAATTCGCATTGCCGAGTATGGTACAGTCTACCGCAACGAACTATCCGGGACTCTTGCTGGACTGCTCCGAGTTCGCATGCTTTCGATGAATGACGCTCACATCTACTGTACGCTGGACCAGGTAGGAGATGAGGTGCGTGCGAACGTGCAGATGGTCAACGATTACTACCGAACCTTCGGGTTCGAGAACTTCCACTTGCGTCTATCCTTGTGGGACCCTGAGAATACTGAGAAGTATATCGGCGATGCCAATATTTGGGAGTCGACTCAGGAACACTTGCGATCAATTCTAGTCGATATGGGTGTGCCTTTTGTCGAAGAGATCGGGGAGGCGGCTTTCTACGGTCCGAAAATCGATATTCAGTTTACGACCGCGCTCGGGCGTGAGGAGTCGATGTCGACGATACAGTTGGATTTCGCGGCGAAGGACCGCTTCGAGTTGAGTTACAAGGATGAGAATGGTGAGGAAAATGGTGAGGTATTCGTAATTCATCGGGCACCTCTATCGACTCACGAACGCTTTGTTGCTTTCTTGACTGAGCATTGGATTGGTAATTTCCCTACTTGGCTATCGCCAATACAGGTTCAGGTAATTACCATTTCAGAAAAACAAATCGAATATGCGGCTGAAGTGAAAACCTCTTTGGAATCTGCTGGAGTTCGTGTCAAAGTTGACGATTCTGATGCTACCATTGGTAAGAAAATCCGAATGCATAGAAAAATGCGGCCCGCTTACATGTTGATTCTTGGTGAGGATGAGGCCGCGAATCAAACCGTCTCTATTCGGGCACGAAATGGCGACCAGTGCAACGGTGTTCCTTTGGATCAATTCGTGTCTGACTTATTCGCAGAAATTACGAATAGAGAGAGAGACTTGGGGCTAGTTCCAGCCTCGGAATAATCTCAGATGACCCTACGACGTAGGTTCTCAAGTAACTCGTCTGCTTTTCCTAAAGCGGTCAAACAATCTTGGATTTCTCCGGAATCTAAAGCGTCAGTCGCTTCATTCACCGCGGCCTCAGTTGCTCTACGAGACTCATCTGTGGGGCCAATAGAACTCGAATCGAGACGGCGGCGAAGTTCAGACCATTCAGATTGGACAAAGTCCAACAATTCTCTGGCTTCACTGGCCTCTGACTCATAGGAGGCTAAATCGTTGGTTAACGAAGTTAGAGATTGTGAGGCGTTAACCCATCTACCAGATGATGCAGCAGTTTCCACTTCCTCAAGCCTTGATTGCCAAACTTGACCGGCTTGGCCTGTTGGAAATCTATCTGAAATCTGTTTCTTTTGTCGTAATGCCCGCTGGACTTCTTGCATAGCATCCGAAGTTTCTCTGACTTCGCGTGCTAAACTATCTGCAAGACCCTTGGCTAGAGGCGCGTCACCCTTAGCGAAGGCTTCCTTGGCTTCTGCTAGTCGTTCTGCATTGGTTAAGGCCAATTCGCCTTCTGCCGAATTTAGTGCGGCTTCAGCATCCGCAATTGCAATCTCTGCCTCGTCGCTAGAGGCTTCAAGACTGTCGATATGAGCTGGAATTGAATTTGCAATATGTAGTGCCTCGGCTGGTTCTTCTGCATCCATCGCTTCCTTTGCTGCTCCCAGAATACCTCTAACCGCATCGGAACCAGAACCTGATTTAGCCGCTATAGCCTTCTCAGCGGCATCTATAGAATTCGTTGCTTCTTGCCAATATTTTTCTATCGCTGCTGCTTTTGTTTTTGCTAGGCGATAAAGGGTCTCAGCCTCTCTAAGGGAACCGTGTCCCGCCTCTCTATCCCCCATTTCGAAAGCCTTGCGGGGGCCTTGGACTACGGGGGCAATTTCTTCTGACTTTTCGACTGCTGAAAGCGAATCACTGCGAATTGCGTCGATATCTACTGCCATTTCCATGATTCGCTTTGCCTCTCTATCCGCCTCCTCGATTAGCACCATTCCTCTGGCTGGATTTTTCCAACCCTCATCTCGTGCTTGTTGAATCAAAGAGGAGGCCTGTTCTAAGCCAGAATTCTTTGAGCGTAACTCAAGCATTCTTGCTTCGGCCTGATCTAATTCATTGGCAAATTTTTTCCTTTCTTCGTGAACATCGTCTTTAGCTAATAAGTCAGGAAATACCATCGCAATACAAGCAACTGCAAATACTCCAGCAATCATTAACTCAAGATTTAGAGATATTATTATTGCAATTCCTAGAGCAGTTCCTGCTAGGCCGGAAAACGCTCGTAATCTCTTCGTGGAAAGAGAACTACCTAGGGCGTTTCGCCAATGTAGCAGAAGACTTGTTGCAACAAGAATCAATATGACAGAAGCAAGAGCTCTGTCTCCATCTCCAAATGAATCGATTGCCATAGCGATAACCATCGGCCAAGCAAGACCGCATGCGATAGCAATTCTAGAGCGCTCTACTGGCCCATGGTCGATTAGATCCATCAGCATTAGAGCCGCAACGAACATAGCGATTACAGGACCCATTCTAGGCAGGAGTTCTACACTACCATCCATAGCTGGAAATAACCACCAACCAGCAGATGTAATCAGTAACAAAGTTCCTGCCATAGCCACCTTTTCAACCCTTGAGCGATGCTGGGCGATTACCCGATCAGCGTGGTCGGGTGGTAGAACCATACCTCTAGACCAAGGCGCATAGGTCAAGAGTCGAGCGGTTGTTTGTACCCAGAGGAAATACTACTTTGGGGTTAATTTAGTCTTCAAAACGCTGTGGGCCCCACAACATTCGAGCACCGATGGCTAAGCCTGCGAGGACTAGAAAAACACCAAGAATCACTTGAAGAGGTCCTGAGTCAGGATTGACTATAATATTGGAATCAATAGCAATTGAATTGTCCTTCTGTTCGCTATCTTCCCATTCTAAGCGAAGGGGTAATTCTCCGGCCCCTTCAAGTGGAATTACCAATGAAATTCCGACCACACCTGGACCTACGGAAGTTGCCCAGGGTATGTTGACGTAATCTGAACAAAGTTCTCCGCTACACAGTCTACCTACCGCTGGATCCCCCCCAATATTCTGTACTACTGCGTATAATTCGATAGTTTCGCCAACTGTCGGAGTGCCATCATAACTTACGTTCCAAATGCTGATGTTAGCGCCCGGAGATGGTTGTACCGCAATTGAAAAAGAGAGTACGTTCATGTTGTCTTTTGAATCCCAGGCCATCAAGATAAACCAGTGACTACCGGCTTCCAATGGTTCGATTTCAAAAGTTTCTATATCCGCAAATGATTGGTTTTCAAATTGTGCTTCTTGGTTCAATATGAATGTCCACCTGGTGTCATAAATAGAATCCAAATCATCGTAAGAATTGCTTAGGTTAACAGTAATTAGTTCATCAGCCCTAGCGGGTTGTTCAGCAGAAATCATAACATCATTTGAGTAAATGTCTGGGAGAATTGTTGGGCCTGCACCGTCAAGGACCAAAATTACCCAATCCTGATGTACGGAGTTGCCTGCATCATCTGCAACCATCAGATGAAGAGAGTAAGTTGTTGCAGGTTTTGACTGACGACGATCTGTAATCTCTAGATTCATGTTGTTTACATTTTCACCTTGCGGGAAGCGACTTTGAGCGAACATCTGATTCCAATCTATATGCCTCCATTCACTACTTCGATTACTTGTAATCTCAATTGTCGTATCCAATCCTGATTCATCTGAAGCAGAGATGTTAATCTGTAAAATGTCCTCGCTTCCGATTTCGATAATTCCATCGCTAATATCGATTGCAACCTCTCCATTCTCAGTCGATTGGGCAACAAAGGATGCTTCCCATGTTGGAGATTCTCCGTCGATTACGACATTTTCGAACCACTGACTAGTTGAACCAAATTGATCTGTACATTCAACCACTGTGCTTAGTACGTCTCCATGACTGAAATTAAATTCAGATGGAGTAATGGAAACAAAAGGCTGGTCGCTGCTAAGCACAATTGAGCCATTATTGCTGAATGTCCAACTTATCTCAGTATCATCTAGGTGGCTATCAACACAGTTTACCTCGTAAGTCGTAGATCTATCTAATGCGAGTTGCGTACTGCTACTCAAACGGTTTGCGACGATATTCGGAGGCGAGTTTTCACCCAAACTGATTCTGATATCGCTTGCTACTGGAACGGCAGAGCGATTGACTGTGAACTCGCCAGGCGAGCCCTCGATTACATCTACCATGGCTGAGTAGCGGTATTCATATGGGCTTGGAAGGAATATTGTGAGAGGGACTTCTTCGACTCCCGCGCCAGTGCGCGGTAGGTCGAGCAGGCGAGTACTACGACCGTCAGTAGAGCCTGCAAGCTCGACTATTTCGGTCCAGCCCCACGAACCATTTCGGAACATCACAGGACCGGGACTTGGTGGGTTGGCGATGATTGTGATATTGGTTGGTTCGAATGCTTCGTGGTCAAGCATGCAGCATCCCGCGCGCTCGGAATTATTCCATGCGCGATTCTCCAAATATGGGGTGAATAGGTCAATTTCACTCTGGTTAAGATAGTCATCGCCATCTCCGAGATACATATCTATTTGCTTACGAATGCCTAATGTTTGATGGACAAGATGTCCTGTTCCGTGGTAATCGGATATGGAGAAGTTTAGAGTCCAAGTCGCTGTGATATTCGAGTTTACCATCAGAGGGTCATGGATTTCCAGTGTCGCCCAACCGTCGTATGG
>CALEIW010000134.1 GCA_937876055.1 uncultured euryarchaeote | reverse complement strand
CAATTCGGTAACCAAAGATTCGATATCAAGCTCCCACTCCACCCCCTCGCTCGAGCGGCCGTGGATCATTGCATCGTCCCCATCTTTGTCGGTCTCGAGGTAAACTGCTTCTGAGAGGCGCCTCTTCTCGGAGAGTAAACTAAGCCCCCTAAGCGGAGGGAGCCCGAGCCCGAGAATCGTAGCCTGGAAGACCAGTTGATCCCTGCTGTGATACACGCGCAGGCGTTCTTTGATTATGCCGGCCAACCATATTAAGAGGCAGACCAATCCAGCTAATGAGAAGGGGATTCCAAAACATACAAATCCGAATATTCCCCCGTCTTCGTGATGTGGATTGATTATCGAGAAGAGCATTACGTACACCCCAATTCCTCCGAATAAAACCGCTGGTAATGCTGTAAAAAAGGACAAAGCGATGAAGCCTATTACCGAGATGGGTTCCGCTGTGAAATCCTTGTCGAGTTTCGAATGAACGGCCTCGTCGTCGTCTCCCAGGCCTGAGTCCTGGTCCTTCCACCAAGTCTGACCGATAGACCATTTTTTCTCATGGTCTGTTTTACCAAAACCCTCCGGAACGCCCCATGTTTTGATGTAAAAATCAATAGGAATAGTACCATTTCCCCTATCTACGGCATAGTTTTCATCGTAAATTTCCTCTACGACTGGTGCAGGCCCATCATACGTCAAATACCAATCTTCAGGGACATCTGGACCACTCTCAGTCCCATCTGGCCCAATCCAGTTATTTTTGGAAATTGGATCATGGTCGCCATCACTATTCGCAGGACCCATGTACGCTGATGGAGGGGGCCTTTTTTTATTCATTTATCATTCACCCTACCCAAGTAGATGCTGTGTAAGAATTACTAAACACTCGACTATTGACCAAAGGATATGAGTCGACTAAAACCGATGATTATTGTATTACTAATGCTAACATCCGCTCTTGCTGGATGCGTTGATAGAGACAATCATCCGGACCATCACGACGATGAGCCCGGCCTTCATCACCACGGCGATGAAGATTATCATCATCAGCATGAGGAGAACGATGAGACAGGTCATGCTGAATCCGATAGACACCATTGTCATGATGATCAGAACGAACCCACGTCAGACTGCTGATAATCATCTTCCCTACCCTCTGATTTAGGGATGAACTAGGAAGGCTGCACCAAGAACAATATAGGTTCCAAGCAACAATGCCCCCTCCAACCAATTCGATTTACCATCAGCTGCGATAACATTCACAATCAGTACGGAAAGGAAAGCCGCGACTGTTTCTAGCATTCCGAATTCAAAGGTTAGTGGTACGTTCATCGCCCAAGCAACGAGGATCATTACTGGAGCAACAAATACCGCGATTTGTGTGGATGAACCCATTGAAATTGCGAATGAAAGGTCCATCTTGTCCTTGCCAGCCACGACTACTGCAGTGAAGTGCTCAGCAGCATTACCGAACAGTGGTAACAAAATTACTCCAATGAACAAGTGAGGAAGTCCCATGTCATCCGCTGCATACTCTACTGAGTGAACCAAAACCTCTGCCATCCAAGATACCAGGATAGTTGCTACTACGAGAAGAATGATCGCATCTTTCTTTGTCATTTCAGGAGCCTCATGATGGTGTGTTTCAGTAGCAAAGAGATCTACATGAGACTTGAATTGGAAGTATAGGAATAGTCCGTAAAGAAGTAGCAAAACAATTGCCGCAATATGACTTAGTTGCTCAACTCCTTTCTCCCCTTCAGTACCACCAACGGTTGAGTTGAATACGGTTGGAATGATTAGCACAATCATCGCTAACAACATTAGGGAACCATTGGAACTTACCTGTGTGTCAGAGAATTTTTGTTCAGAATAATTGATTCCACCCCACAAAAATGCCAGACCCATTACGAGTAGTAGATTTCCAAGAATACTACCGATTAGGCTGGCCTGCACTAGCCCGACCATTAGTATCTCAGTGTCACTACCAGAGGCTGCTTGAGATGCTGCATAGATTGCGAGTAGAGCAATAATCATCTCAGCAGCATTTCCAAAAGTTGCATTGAGTAATCCACCTAGGGATTCAGAAGTGTAGAGGGCGATCTCTTCTGTTGCCCTACCCATCA
>CALEIW010000133.1 GCA_937876055.1 uncultured euryarchaeote | reverse complement strand
GAAAGATGCCCTGATGTTGGACTAGAATTACTCTGCTCTGACCTAGATGGGAATCTTGAGGCGCTAGCCGATTTACTTGATGAATTACCGCTCAAAGTTTTCGCCCACAATGTAGAATGTGTGCCCAGGTTGGACTCCACTGTTCGCGACCCTCGTGCTTCGTTTACACAATCGCTGAAAATCCTACAAGAAGCTAAGCGATTAAGGCCAGATTTGGCAATAAAATCTAGCATAATGGTCGGTGTAGGAGAAACCGATGAAGAAGTTGTTGAAGCAATGCAACTGCTAAGAGGCGTTGGAGTTGAGTTAATCACTCTGGGCCAATATCTTCAACCGAGTTGGAAACATCTTGCAGTCGATAGATTTCCTGAGCCGAAAACTTTCGCTGAATGGGATCAAGCCGCGAGAGAAATGGGATTCACTGCGGTTGCTAGTGGGCCGTTAGTACGCTCATCCTACCGAGCGGGTTTGCTTTGGGAAGAAGCAATGGGCGGGGAACCAGTCGTTACAAGAGACTCTACAGGTTCAGCAATTAGCCATTTGAATCCAAGCAAAGATCTTCTTGCCACCAATGAGGCTCGATTGTCCTCAGGGCACAAAATAATATGAACCAATAATAGGAGACAGAATTATGGCAGCGAAAAAGAAGAAGCAAGTAACCTTGCATGTACCCTCCGCTCCTTTCCGACCAGGGGACAAGGCTAGTTTCGCACCATTTGAAAACGAGCCAGGAGACCTTTCTAGGCCCGATCCCGCGAACTGCACCGCATCTGAAACCACAGACCATGCATACGGGCTTGTAAGAGTACTAGATTTCGAAGGTAACGCTAGTGGCCCTTGGAATCCCGACTTAACTCCTGATGAGCTTCGTGAAGGCTTGGAACATATGGTTAGAATGCGAATATTCGATGACCGCATGATGAAAATGCAACGTACTGGTAAGTTGTCCTTTTACATGCGATCCTATGGAGAAGAGGCTGTTGCAATCGCGCAAACCATGGCATTAGAAACTCAGGATTGGATATTCCCCACCTACAGGCAACCCGGAGCGCAATTTGTTAGAGGCAGAGACATGGTCAGCATGATTAACCATTGTATCGGCAATGAAGAAGACAACGTCAAGGGTAGGCAAATGCCTGTCCATTACACCTATCGGGAGGGGCGTTTCATTTCGGTTTCAAGCCCGGTTGGAACCCAATTTAGTCAAGCTGTGGGTGTTGCAATGGCATCTCAATACAAGGCCCTCGATGAATGCTGTATCACTTGGATAGGAGACGGTTCAAGTGCTGAAGGAGATTACCATTATGCACTCAATTTCGCTTCGGTTTTCAAGCCACCGGTGATTCTCAATATCGTAAACAATCAATGGGCTATTTCGACTCACGCTAACTTAGCAAGTGGCAACCCAACATTCGCTGCAAGAGGATTGGCCTACAATGTCCCTTCAATGAGAGTAGATGGAAATGACTTCTTAGCGCTCTATGCGGTTACGAAATGGGCAAGAGAGCGCGCCGCAGCTGGAGAGGGTGCTACGCATATTGAGGTACTTACCTATCGTGCTGGAGCACACTCCTCCAGCGATGACCCCAGTAGATATCGCCCCGGAGATGAACACGAGGCTTGGCCTGGTGGCGACCCTGTTGACCGATTAGTGCAACATTTAGTTACGATCGGAGAATGGTCGGAAGAGCAACAAAAGGAATTAGAGGAAAGAGTCGATGGTGAGGTAATGGCTGCTTACAAGGAAGCAGTTACTTATGGAGATTTAGCCAATGGACCATATCCTTCAGCGGATACAATCTTCACCGAAGTATACGATGAAGTCCCTTGGCATCTGCAAGAACAATGGGATGAAATGAAGAAATGGAGTGTGGACTGAAATGCCTGAAATGAATATTGTTCAAGCAGTTAATTCGGCCCTAGATATTATGCTGGAGAAAGATCCTGATGTGATCTTCTTTGGCGAAGATGCAGGATACTTTGGAGGTGTATTCCGGACCTCAGATGGTTTGCAAGAAAAACATGGTACGCACCGAGTATTCGACACGCCTCTCTCTGAAGGCGGAATTGCTGCAATCGCATTCGGTATGGGAATCAATGGATTAAGGCCAGTCGCAGAAATCCAATTTGCCGATTACATCTTCCCTGCCTACGACCAAATAGTCAACGAAATCGCAAAAGTCAGACATCGATCGGGTGGTGAGTTTTGGTGCCCGCTAACTATCAGAACCCCTGCAGGTGGTGGAATTCGCGGTGGACATCATCACTCTCAGAGTCCAGAATCTCAATTTACCCACACTTCTGGGATAAATGTGGTATACACCTCAACACCTTACAATTCCAAGGGCCTACTTATTTCGGCGATTGAATCCAACGACCCAGTTGTGGTATTCGAGCCTAAGCGATGTTACAGAGGGCCTTTCTATGGCGACCCGCATAACGTCCCAACATGGAAAGATCACTCAGAGGCCGAAGTCCCGGAGGCGCATTATACAGTGCCCCTTGGTGAGGCAAGACTTGCAATGGAAGGCACAGACTGCACAGTTATTTCTTGGGGCGCAATGGTCCATGTAAGCGAACAGGCAATCAAAGACAGCGGAGTTAGTTGCGACCTAATTGATTTGCAAACTTTGGTACCTTGGGATAAGGATGCAATTGTAAAATCGATAGAAAAAACTGGACGTTGTGTCATAGTTCACGAAGCACCGAAAACTAGTGGATTTGGAGCAGAAATGGCAGCCAGTGTTCAGGAGAGGTGCTTCTACCACTTGGAAGCACCAATAGAGAGAGTCACGGGATGGGATACACCGTTCCCGCACACAACAGAATGGGATTATATGCCCAGTCCGGCGAGAATCGCCGATGCAATAAAGAAAACTATGGAGGAATGAAAATGACAAATCGCGTATTCAAACTACCTGATATTGGAGAAGGAGTAGTAGAAGGAGAAATCGTGGAATGGCACGTATCCGTTGGAGATTCTGTCTCCGAAGATGATGCACTTGTGGATGTGATGACAGATAAGGCGACTGTGACAATCCCCTCACCTCATGATGGAACAATATCCGCTCTACATGGTGGCGTGGGTGATATGGTAGCGGTTGGTGCTGTGTTGGTTGAATTCGGAGAGGGTGGCGAGAGCCCAGTCGATTCAGTTGAGGAAAAACAACCAAAACCAGAAAAAACCGCTGAACCTAAGGTTGTATCCGAGCCGGAGCCAACGAAAACTCCTCCACCTGTGGCTACTGAACCAGTCGCACCTCCCCCTGTGCCAGCAATTTCATCGCCAGCTCCATTACCATCGGTTTCCACACCAACTGAATCCAGTGTTGGTTCAGGAGGTAAAGCTCTGGCCAGTCCGGCTGTTCGTAGGCGTGCACGCGAGGCAGGAGTTGATCTAGCATCGGTTCGCGGTAGCGGACCAGCGGGTCGAATCCGTCACGCAGACCTTGATGCATTCATCGCCGCTGGAGGCATGGTGCAAGGCGCAGCCCCAGTCGCGTACACTACCCGAAGAAGTGATGTTGAGGAAATTAAGGTCGTTGGATTAAGGAGGAAGATTGCAGAAGCAATGACAATCTCCAAGCGCCATATTCCACATTTCTCTTACTTCGAGGAAATCGATGTTACAGAATTGGAGGAGTTACGGCAATTCCTTAATGCAACAAAATCTCCAGAACAACCGAAATTGACCTATCTTCCATTCATCATGATGGCTCTAGCAAAAATAATGCCGAATCATCCTGAATGTAATGGACATTATGACGAAGCAAATGGAATTGCTCGAAGGTATGGGGCTGTTAACTTAGGAATCGCAACTCAAACCGATAGAGGTCTATTCGTCCCTGTGGTAAAGCACGCTGAAGCGATGGATGTTTGGCAGGCAGCAGCAGAAATGCAGAGGGTATCCGGTGCAGCAAGAGATGGAACCGCTTCGCTTGACGACCTTACAGGTTCTACCTTCACAATTACTAGCCTCGGAAGAGATGGAGGACTTGGAGCAACTCCGATTATCAACCACCCTGAAGTTGCTATATTAGGCGTTCACAAAGCGCGTGAAATGCCTGTGGTTAGAAAAGGGGAAATTGTGGTTCGCAGAATCATGAATGTATCTAGCTCATTTGATCATAGAATCGTCGATGGGGCTGATGGAGCAGCCTTAGTGCAGTCACTAAAGCGTATGCTTGAACATCCTGCATTAATTTTCATGTGAGGGAACAAAATGACTGAAACTCGCAAGTGTAAGGTGCTCGTAGTAGGAGCAGGACCCGGAGGATATGTTGCCGCGATACGCAGTGCCCAACTCGGATTAGATACGGTGATTGTTGAAGGAGACAAAGCAGGTGGAACCTGTTTGATTAGGGGCTGTATTCCAAGCAAGGCAATTATTCATGCTGCTGAGAGATTCGAATCTTTGCAGCAACACGCAAGTGAAGGAGGCCATATGGGACTATCTGTTGCTTCAGATCCTGAAATTGACATGGCTGCTTTGGTCGGTTGGAAAGATGCAATAGTAGAACGATTGAATAAAGGTGTAGAGGCACTTTTGAAAGGCGCTGGGGCAGAATTATTGAAGGGCTGGGCGACCTTTACGGGACCAAAGAAATGTACTGTAGAAACTTCTGATGGGGCTCTCGAAATTGAGGCTGAAAACGTAATTATTGCAACCGGTTCAAGTCATATCGACTTACCATTCATGCCCTGTGACGAGGAATTTGTACTATCTTCTACCGGTGCTTTAGATCTACAAAAGTTACCAAAATCCGCCGCTATCGTAGGCGGTGGTTACATCGGACTAGAATTGGGTTGTGCTTTAGCGAAATTGGGGACTGATGTAACCGTTGTAGAAGGAATGGATTCAATTCTTGGAATAATGGACAAAGAAATTCGACGGCCTCTAGAAATTTGGTTGAAAAAACATAAGGTCGCAGTTCATACAAATGCTCTTGCTCGCGGTACTGAAATCAAAGGCAAAGGAGCAAGTCGCAAAGCGCATTTGACCTTTGAGAAGGATGGAGAAGAACAGACAATCAAAGTCGATAAGGTGTTAGTAACCGTTGGCAGAAGTCCGAATACCAAAGGATGGGGATTGGAAAATATGGGTGTCAGAATGGACACAGGAGGGCGCTTCATTCGTATCGACCGACAATGTAGAACCAATGTACCCGGTGTTTACGCCATCGGCGATGTGGCAGGTGAGCCTATGTTAGCCCACAAGGCCTCTTCTCAAGGTGAAATGGTGGCTGAAATCTTAGCAGGACATAACAGAGATTTCGATAAGGTGGCGATTCCAGCAATCGTCTTTACCGAGCCTGAAATCGTCTCTGTTGGATTGTCTCCTGATGAAGCGAAAGAAAGAGGAGAAGAAATCATAACCGGAAAATTCCCTCTAGCAGCAAACGGTCGAGCGCTAACATTGGAAGCTGAGAAAACCGCTGGATTCATTCGGGTTACTGCTCGTGAATCCGACCATGTCATTCTTGGAATTCAGGCCGTTGGTAGCCACGTTGCTGAATTACATGGTGAATTTGTTCTGGCTCTAGAAATGGGTGCTTTATTGGAAGATATTGCCGATACCGTTCATGCGCACCCGACAATGACTGAGGCATTCCATGAAGGAGTATTGAAGACCCTGGGTCACGCTATCCACTCGGCATGATTCAAAAAAAATGGAGGGGCGGTTTTGCTAGAATTGCAAATCCTTAGAGCCGGAATTGAGTCACATGAAGCGGTCGACGCTGCTATGTCAAGGCTACAAGAAAAACGAATTTCAGATGAAATACCAGATACCTTGATTCTAGTTCAACACCCTGAGGTGGTAACACTTGGGCCCAAGGCGGAAAGAGACGGCTCCTTGGAGGACCCCGCGTTATCTGATTATCCAACGAGAGTCGTAGATAGAGGCGGAGGGATGACTTATCATGGACCGGGTCAATTGGTTGTTTATCCAATAATCAAGTGGCAAGTTGGGGAACAATCTGTTCGAAAGATAATCAATCGACTTGAGGATTGGGTTATGGCCGCTCTTGCTGATTGTGGGATAGAAGGATATCGCGATGAAAGGATGATGGGTGTTTGGTTGGAAGGATACAAAGTATGTTCCATTGGACTGGCCTTCAAGCATTGGGTAAGCCGCCATGGTCTCGCTCTAAATTACAATACAAATCCTAACCGAGTAGAGGCCCTTTCTTGTTGTGGGCTTCCTGCTGGCATGACCACTTCCCTGCAAGCCCTCGGCCACACCCATGACCTAGAAGGGAGAATCCTAGATCGTGCGAGGTTGGAAGAAGCATTGCTAGTCCTTGCCGAAGAATATCTCGATAGGGTACCAATGCAACCTGAAGATTGGACTGTGGAGTTGGTTGCATGAGGCCAAATAGAAGCCATCTGGAGAAATATTGGTCGTTGGACCCTGATGTGACTTTCCTAAACCATGGCTCCTTTGGAGCGACTCCGAATATGGTATTGGAAGAACAAAATCGCTTGAGATTACATCTAGAATCAGACCCTGTCCGGTTCTTTGAAAGAGAGGCTTTCGAAAATATGAATTTCGCAAGCCTTGAACTCTCAAAATTTCTCAATGCTGATCCCGATGGTATGACCTTTTGTCAAAATGCCACTAGTGGCGTAAATACTGTCCTTAGAAGTTTGATTCTAAATCAAGGAGACGAAATAATCATTCCAAATCATTCGTATCAAGCATGTTGGAATGCAATCGATTTCGTAGCATCCAGATGGGGCGCTAAGGTTGTAGTAGTAGACCTGCCATTTAGATGTGATTCGGAAGAAGAAATCATTGAACCCTTGTTGGCTGCAATTTCTCCTAAAACAGTTCTAGTAATGATTGACACAGTAACAAGCCCCACAGGACTTAGAATGCCATTTGAGAAACTTGTCGAAGAATTTCAATCGAGGGGAGTCGATGTGTTGCTTGATGCAGCACACGGCCCAGGCATAGTACCGATGGATTTGGCTAAATTAGATGTGGCTTGGGTGACTGGGAACTGTCACAAATGGCTCTGTAGCCCGAAAGGGTCGGCATTCCTACACATTAGAGAAGACAAGAAAAAAGAAACTAAACCACTCACAATTAGTCATGGACACAGTGCAGATTTATCTCCTCAAGAAAAATTCAGATTCGAATTTGATTGGCAAGGAACTAGAGACCCAACTGCAATTCTGTGTATTCCTAAATCCATTGAGACTCTCAAATCAATGGTTTCAGGAGGATTTGATGAAATTATGGAACATAATAATTCTCTCGCTTTGAAAGCAAGAAATCTTCTTTGCGAGAGTCTAGGAACCGATCCGCCAACTCCAGATTCGATGATATCTTCAATGGCTACAATTGACTTACCAGGAACATATTCAGGGGGTGCAGACATTATGGGTGACCCACTTCACAACAAACTGCTCGATGAATTCGGTATCCAAGTTCCAGTGTTCCCTTGGCCACACCATAAAATGAGATATTTCCGAATTTCTGCTTACCTTTACAATGCTATTGAAGAGTATGAATACCTAGCAGAAATATTGCAAAAAAATCTCTAAATTATTATTTTCATGAATACATGAATAGAAGTAGTTGATAATCTACCGACAATGTGCTCGTGGAGACAAATGAGGGTGAAATGATGGGTGAAGCAGTTGTTGCAATTACCGGCGCATCGGGGGCACGATATGGAGTTAGACTATTGGAAGCTCTTTGCGAAGCAGGCTGGAAAACCCACCTGATTGTCACTCGCGAAGGAGCATTAAATCTAGAATTAGAATGTGGTAAATCTCCAGAAGATCTAGCCAACGATTCAGTTATTTTAGAGCAAAACAACAATCTTGCAGCCAAGTCAGCATCAGGATCTGCCCGTTTTGATGCGTACATCGTTTGCCCCGCAAGTGGAACTACAATTGGAAAAATAGCAAATGGGATTTCAGATAATCTGGCAACCAGAAGTGCATTGGTAGCGATGAAAGAGAGGCGAAAACTCATCCTAGTTCCTAGGGAAGCACCCTATGCAACACCTCATCTTAGAGCAATGGCAAATCTTTCTGAATGGGGTGTGGTAATTCTTCCTGCAAGCCCTGGATTTTACAATAAACCCCAAACGCTTGAAGACATGGTTGATTTCATCGTTGCTAGAATCCTTGACCAATTAAATATAGACCATGAAATTGGAAAACGCTGGACTGGAGATGAAATCGGCTCTCAGTGAATCGATTCAAATTACGCTCCAGTACAGGTTGGGTTCAAGAGTGAGGCATCAGCCGTGAATTTTCGGTATCCTATGACGAACTGGGAGTCACTTACCGTAGCACAACTGAAAGAGGAGTGCAAAAGCCGTGGGCTTTCAGTTGGTGGAAAGAAGGCTGATTTAGTGGCTAGACTTGAGGAGCACACCATCCCAAATGATGTCCTTGATGCAGAAATAGCCGACGAAGCAAGCCCGCCTAATGGACGAAGTATTGTAGGGCGAGTGAAACAACTGCCAGTATCGGTTTTGGCTGTGATAGGAATCATGCTAATTGGTACTATGGGAGGAGCATTACTGTATGGTGATGATGTAATCGAATGGATTCAGGGAGAACCTGATTACCAATTAATCGAGTTTGACCCAACGAGTGCTAGAGGATATGCACAGAGTCTGGTAGATCTAGGACACCCAGAATGGGAGGGCAGAATGTCAGGAACTATCGAAGAACACAACACTGCGGATTTTATCAAAGGAAATTTTACTTCGATGGGGATTCCATCAACCATTGAGGATTTTGACGTTCCAATGTTTGTTATTGATGATGAACCGGAATTGGGAATCTGTCATGCAGGAGATGTAGGCCAAACCTTACCTGCTTTTGCTTGTGGCGCCACTGATGTCAATGCTGATTTCATTAGCTTTGAACACAGAAGTGATTTTGTTTTGCAGGGATATTCCGGCTCGTCATTCATTCGATATGTCGATGATATAGATGTTGTAGACTTAGGTACAGGAAATGAAAGTGCGGATTGGACTACTGGAGCGGGGTCTGTTGTTCTGATACATATGACTGAAGAAACCGAATCCAATACCGCCCTGTTCAAGAGAGCATCAGAAAACGATGTTGAAGGATTAATCCTGATTAATGAAAGACAGAATTGTGATGAATTGGTTTCCGGAGATTGTATTCCTTACTTCAAATCGGTCGACATCTCGGCAATTGAGAATATACCCATCGACATGGGATTCATAATGGTCAGCCAAAGTGTCGGTCAGACAATAATTGACAATGTGATTAATCAGGATGGTAGATTACAATTTATGACCTATGTTGAGAATGCAGGTGAAGCCACTGTCAAAGTTCCTTGTGGAATTATTCAAGGAGAGTCTGATTCTTTGATAATTATCGGCGCACACCATGATACTGTATACATGGCACAAGGTGCTGTAGACGATTCTTCAGGGACTGCCACTGTTCTAGAAATGGCCCGACAATTCGGATTAATTGAAAGTCAAATGGGAACTCCAAAACACACGATTTACTTCTGTACTTGGGGAGGGGAGGAAGAAGGATTGTTTGGATCTAGAGCATGGGTAGATAAACATCGAAACAACCTCTATGATAATCTTCGTCTATACATTAATTTAGACATGAATCACGTCGACGTCGAAAGAAATTCGGGTGTCACTTTGTTTGGAAACCATAACACAGACGTTAGCCATATCAGAGGTATATCAGAGAAATTCAAACAAGAATATCCAGAACTTGCAGACCGTTACAATATCCAAGTTCGCAAACTTGATGATACGGACATGCCGTACAACTCGGACCACGCTCCATTCGTATACAATATCGATGAAGATGAGTCGGATGGAAAACAATACGGCAGGGCTGTGGTTTGCTATGGCTCAGGGTCCATGGAATATCACACATATCTAGACAATATGGACAGATTCAATGAAGAAAGCCTAGCTGTCTCGGGAATAATCTACGGATCATTGGTGTACTACCTCGCCTACGGCGATTGACTTTCAAGATTCTAAGTGCTCAAGAATCGCTTCGTAATCCGGTTCTATGCCTGGATTTTCCGCGACCCATGCATATGATATCTTTCCGACCTCATCGATAACAAATACCGACCTTTGGGAAGCAGTGTATTCAGGCATTACAAAAGGAATCTCGACCCCATAGGCTCGGGTTGCCTGACGATTTGTATCAGATAGTAATGGGAAGTTTATTTCATTGGCATCAGCAAAGGCGGCATTAGCAAAAATTCCATCTACAGAAATTCCGAAAACTTCCGCCTCTGCGGCTTCCAAACGATTCATAGAATCAGAAACTGTACACATTTCTTTTGTACAGACGCCACTAAACGCGGCTGGATAAAACAGTAAAACCACTCGGTTGCCAATAGAATCGGAAAGTCTAACCATATTTTTGTCAAATGCCATCAATTCGAAGTCCGGTGCCATGTCGCCTACGGATACCATGAGGCGGGGAGGCAATATCGATTTTCAAGGTCGCGGGGCTCTACATTCTATGCGGCGAGTCAATTCCAAGTAAATCGAGACCTGTTTGCAAGGTTCTTGCAGTCAAGTCACAAAGGGCCAATCTGCTTAATTTTGTACTATTTTCTGCATTTAGAACAGTACAAACTTCATAGAATGAACCGAAAGCTTGAGCGATATTGTGTAATTGAGTTGCTAACTTATGAGGAGAGTGACTTGAACACGCTGAATCTAGAGATTCAGGGAATCTAATCAATGCCCGAGCCAGTGCTATCTCTCTTTCATGAGTCAAGATAATTTCCGAATCACGAATTAAATCTCTATCGATTTCATCCTTCGAAAATATGCTACAAATTCTTGCATGTGCATATTGAAGATATGGAGCGGTGTTTCCATCGAAGGAAAGCATTTTTTCCCATTCAAATGTGTAATTGTTATTTCGGTCGGTGGAAAGATCTGCATATTTTATTGCCCCGATTCCCAGCATCTTTGATACCTCTGCTCTTTCATCCTTAGATAGGTTGGGGCTTTTCTCAGCAACGATCGCATCCGCTCTCTCCACCGCTTCAATCAATAGATCATTCAGATGGACTGCTCCCCCTGTTCTACTGGCCAACTTCTTGCCATCCGTACCCATTACCAAACCAAACGGAACATGGATTGCATTTACCCCTTCATCCATGAATCCAGCATTTCTTGCAACCTCAAAGACCATAGCAAAATGTTGTGCCTGTTCAGCACCTACAACATATAGGAAATCACGACTACCTACATTTTCGATTCTATCTAAAATACAGGCTAAATCACTAGTGGCATAATTGTAGCCACCGTCTGCTTTTTGGATGATTAATGGGAGTGGCTCTCCTTCGCGATTTTTCCAACCATCTAGATAGACCACTTTCGCACCATCGCTTTCCTCTAGCAACCCCACTTCCGCAAGTTTTTCGACAACCCTAGGTAATGCTGATTCATATTTCGATTCGCCTGCAAGATCATTATTGCTAAGCAAAATCCCCATTCTTTGGTAAACTTCGTTAAAGTGAATTAATGAGCGGTCCACAAGCATCTGCCATAACTCGATGGTTTCAGGTTCGCTAGACTGCATTCTAACTACCCTTGCTCGTGAGCGTGAGGCGAAGTCTGAATCAGCGTCAAATTTCGCCCTAGCATCAGAATAAAACGTACTCAAATCGATATGCTGCGCCTCTGAATCAAGACCCAAATCGATTAGGTGTTCGATGAGCATTCCGAAAGGAGTACCCCAATCTCCAATGTGATTCTCGGGTACAACTCTGTGCCCCTTGTGGCTTAGCATTCGATTTAGAGCATCACCAATCACCGTTGAGCGAAGGTGACCAACATGCATATGCTTCGCTACATTTGGTGAAGAATAATCGATGACAATGACTCTAGGCTCCTCAGTTAAAACTCTCAATCTATCATCGATTAGTGATTCTTGTAATATCTCACACAACCAATTGGGGTCTGCTGAAAAATTAAGGAAGCCGTTTATCGAACTAACTTGGCAAATCCCTTCAGTTGTGGAACCTAGATTTTCTAAAATTTCGTCTGCGATTGTGTTCGGAGCCTTCCTCAGCACTTTGGAAAGTGAGTGACAAGGCAATGCGACATCAGCGAATGTTGAATCTGTAGAACCTGCAAGAAGATTATTCCAATCAGACTCCTGGACGCCAATTTCTGACATCACCGAACCAAGAAGTGGACGGATTGCGTCTACCAAATCTCGCATATTCTAACCTCAAGTAAGGGAGTACCTCAACAATGCTGCTATTCCTCCAAATGAGGTTTGTAGGGTTGCGCCTTCCTCTGAATCCATAGAAATCAGGCTAACCTTAGCAGAGGTATGTCCGGCTAATTCCGTCAATTCGTCGATTATATCTCTAGTTCTATCTGGATCTTCGCGTACGTCTTCCGAGCCGCACTTTGGGCAATCTGGTATTTCTGAGCGACTATTTTGAGTAGCCTCCCATTCATGTGAACATGGCTTACAATACCAACCAACACGTCTCTTCCTTAGACCTTCAGACAATAATAGAGTGTCGACTGCACCTTGATCTAATGCTGACCGAATCATCATCTCACCGTAAGTTGCTTTGGGATGTGCCTGCATGACTTCTCGAAGGAAATTATCCACTAACTCACGTTCAGCATCCAATTCGATCTGATCCATCATATTGCCAGCACGCTGAACTAATTCCCGCAAGCCACTTTCGTTGGAATAACCCACGTCAAAGAATGGTTCGCGAATCAACTTCTTTACTTCGTGATGGAAGTAGTCGTTCTTGACTACGAAATCCTTAGTCTGCCCAGGCCCTCCGATTATGATTCCTTTAATATCGGTTAAATTCGGAAGCCAATAGTTACAGGCGTGTTCTGTTGCCCGCTTGAAGAACTTATGAGCAGCTTCCTCAATTAGCCGCTCAAACCGCTGGGCTGATTGACCTCCTTGGCGGTGTTTCCCCATTATGTTAGATTGCAATTCCTCTTGACAGTGGATTCTTTTTCCACTTGCAATTCCATAGGCGGCCTCTCCTCTATCGACTACAAAGAGACCGTAAGAGGTCCTATCGATGAGCATATCTTCTAATTGGGTTAATTCAAAAGTCGAATCGCAACGATAACGGAAAGAAGTGAATATTTCTGGCGGGTCGTCAATTACTACAGTTACCAATCGTGTTTTGTTATTTCCAACAATAACATGACCAACGAAAATAGCGATTCCGTACTCTCCTGCATTCTTGTATCGATTCAATACTGAAATGGCCGATTCAATAGCATCTCCAACATGTTTTCTAGTTAATTTTGACTTGATATTTGCGGCCTGGGCGCCTTCTTGGCCAAGTTGTCCACGAACGTCACTGATTAGACGGTCAGGAGGAATGATTACCGTAACCAATTCCGTGCCCATACCTCTCATCTTCTGTAGCTCTTCTAGCGTCTTCTTGGTTCGCAGTCTGCGCTGCTGCATCTCCAAGTCATCTGCCATGGCTAAGCCTCTTGGCGGAAGGCCGCAGTGAGGGGCATTTCAACCCTCTCGCGCGTATCCAGCGAAGGCATTGAAAGGGGCACTCATACCCGAAAGCACGATGGCGACCATCGTACTCGCACTTGGAGGGAGCCTCCTGAGGCCCGAAGTCGAAGAGCGGCATGCTTGGTTGGAAGAGTTAGTTTCCATCATCCGAGACAGGGTTTTGGTCGACGATAGAATTGGAATTGTCGTTGGTGGAGGAGCCCCTGCTAGAGAAGGAATTACACTTGCAAGACCCATTATCGACAACGAGGATAGACTAGACCGAATCGGTATTGCTGCAACTCGGCTAAATGCTACCATAGTTAGAGAATCTCTAGCAGATGCTGGAGTCACGGTATCGGGGGCGATCCCGCGTTCAATAAACGAGGCTACGATGTTATTCGATGAAAGACCAGTAGTAGTAATGGGGGGTACTAAACCCGGCCATACTACTGATGCAGTTGCAATTCGGCTAGCAATTGCTAGCGGTGCTGAACGCTGTATTATCGGTACTAATGTCGACAGAGTCTACGACTCTGACCCTCGTGATAATCCAAATACTAACGGACACGATTCACTGACCCATGAAGAATTGCAAGAAATTGTAGGGCCTGCAGAGCACACCAAAGCTGGACCTTCTGGAGTTGTTGATCCAATGGGGGTTGCAGACGCCACTAAAGCAAATTTGACCCTCTGCATATTGGATGGTAGGGATCACTCTAGAATTAAATCTGCAATAGAAGGAGAATCATTCCACGGAACGATTGTAGAAAGCGAAGAAGAGGAGTGATTCCAATGGGTAGGAAGGAAAGAATCGCTAGAGCCGCCACTCAAACTGCGTCACAAGCAAGGGAAACAGCTGCGCGTGAGAGGGGAAGAAGCAAGCGAACAACGAGTGCTTCTGGAGCTTCTGCTCACAGGCACTGCTCGGTCTGTTGGGCACCAATTCCACTTAAGGCAGAACCGCCGGTGTGTAATGATGCAGAATGTGAATCAACATACGAGAAAAGAGAATCATCTCGTAAACGTCTAACTTTGATGTTGTACTTATTCCCTGCAATTGCAATTCTACTAGCAATTATGACGGCAATTTAACCCGAAGTATCGTTAGGTTCAACACCAATCAACAAAGAGCGGATGATATGCGAATGGTGCGAGTTCTAGGTGTTCTACCAGGATTTGTTGGATTTGTATGCCTAGTATTGCTAACTGCTAGTTTAGTTGGGATAGAAATTGATTCCACTCGCGTACAGGCTACTACAGTCCCATGTTTGGACGATGACGCGGGTGGTTGTCCAGTTGGTATGACTGGGTCTGATTTCCATGTACCTTGGGGTTTCAGTTTGATCGATGTAGAAGTAAATATCGCGTGGGATGAGCCTGAAAAGGCTTGGATAGGGGTTGTCGATGCAAAATACGCTGAAAACTGCCCCCCCGATTCCAATGGATTGACTAGCTGTGAAGCGGAGGATTTCGAATTTGTCGCTGGAGGCCCGGAGGACTCAGATGAGTTCACTTTCTCCCTAAAACCAGGTGACTATCGATTTACAAGTGGAGGACGAGATGGGGCTAGTCTTGACAATCAATTAGTAACAATTACATCAACATTCCATATTTCTCAGGTTGGAGAGATTCTCCTCGGTATAATTGGGATTCTGCTAATGGTAGGGGCCGTAGAAATGATTTATCCAATCGAACTATTTTGGAAGAAATACGTCAAATCATGACTCTAATGACTACTTGCATCGTCGGCTAATTGAAGAACCAGTATTCTCTCGACCGTTTGTGGCAGTAACCAAGTGTCGCTCCTGTGGGGCGGAAATTAGGGCAGAAGGTCTTCCTCAATCCTTTGGAGGATACAACATTTACTGCGTAACCTGTGGTGCTCAATTCAGAGTAGATTGAAGTCAATCAGAAGACTTTTTTCTTCCACGTCTTGGTTTGGGTGCATGCCTCATAGCCGCTTCCCTTCTTGCTTCAATTTCTTCGGGTGAACCCACTGGTTCGATTTCTTCTATTTCTCTATGCCAAGTATCTGGCAAAGCAAGTGGGTCCGTTACTTCGTCAGCGGCTATGAATTCAATAAGATGACTACGTAAATCATCGATGCCAACTCCTGTTATTGAACTAATTCGCAATACTTCGTTTTCATTTACCTCATGCAAATCCGACTTTGAAAACACCTTGAGCAATGGTCGTTCGGCGAGTAATTCTGTAACTTCTGCAAGTAGATGTTGTTGATCTTGCAAACTCATACCACTGGATTCAGATGGGTCGATTAAGAACAATACAATGTCCCCTACATTTTCCAAAGCCGCAATCGCTTGCATCTCAATTTGATTACGCTCAGTCATTGGCCTATCTAGAAGTCCAGGTGTATCGACCATCTGGTAAATTCTTCTTCTATGCTCAAAATGACCGACGTGTAGACGCTTAGTTGTAAAGGGGTAAGCGGCAACTTCTGGCTCTCCACTGGATAATTCTGTTATTAGAGCAGACTTGCCAACATTTGGAGCTCCTGCGACCACGATACAAGGCTCGGCAGCATCAATCGAAGGTAATTCTCGTAGAATGTTCCGAGCCTCACCTAACCAGAGAATATTATCTCCAATTTGGTCAATAATCGATGACATTCTACCGTATGCATGACGTCTTTCTTCATGGAAAGCCTCTATGTTACGGAATCTTAGCATCTTGGATTGAGATTCACCTGCAATTTTTCGCACTCTTTCTGCAGCCCACTGAATCGCGCCAAGATTTTGCCTAAATTCATCAGCACCTACAGCCGCATCAACCAAGGCTTGGTCAAATTCTGACTGAGCGTTGAGACTAGGCCACTGATCAACCCATTTTAGGAGAGTTTCAGCGATTGTATCACTGGCTGCTTGTACCATTCTAGCCATCTGTTTTCGGACCCTGTGGTACTTGTCTGGATCCTCAACCAAGTCAGATTGCTTTCCAGCACGACGAAACGCCTTGTCTAGAACTTCCTGAGGATATAGAACCGTTGGAATCTTGCGCCATTCAACAGAAGCCACGACCTCTCCTCCAGTCTAGCGGCCGCGTCCATACTTCTTCAAACAGCGTGCTTTTCTATGGCGGACCACACGCGACACTATGACCGGTGAACGGCGCGGTAAGAGAATTGGAGATTTGCCTGCATGGGCAAAGCGATTTGCAGAAGAATATGGCGCAGAGGATTTGGATGGTCGCGGGGATGTATTCTTCGGCCCTCTAATCGACCGACGTAGCGGCCTCAGGAAGGACGATCTAATCGAATTACTAATCGATGCACGAGCAGTAAGAGCAGATGATGACCCCTGGGTTCGAGGTATGTTACTAGCCACATCTAGAAATGCTGTAGAAATGTTGGACGAATTCGGTCAATATCGCTCTATTGCAAGAGATGTGATAGTGGAAGTACGACTTGTAACTCATCTGAGAAAACCCTACATCGAGGACGATGAATTGCTTACCTTCGAAAAAGAGGACATGCGAAGGCGATCAAATGTTCACGAACAGGCGGAGAGGCAAGCCGATGGCGGCTCCGATGACAGTCACTTGTGGGGCTGATGAATGTCAGACTTAGCAAAGAAAGAATGCATACCCTGCAAGGGGGGTGTCCCTCCAATGGGGCTT
>CALEIW010000132.1 GCA_937876055.1 uncultured euryarchaeote | reverse complement strand
GGATTTGAACCTGCGAAGCACTACGCACTGGGACCTAAACCCAGCCCCTTTGACCGCTCGGGAACCCCTGCTTAACATCGGGCCGTAAACTCAAGGTCAAGAATCCAACGGTAGCCAGTTCTTACCCCAAAGGGGTCATAACGGGAGCATTGGGCGAGGTGAATTTGGGGTGCACATGTCACGCATAGGTATTCTTGGACTTGGTAATTGGGGCACTGCCCTAGCAAAGGTCTGGTGTGAAGATGGTCACAATGTAATGGGCTGGACTGTTGAAGCCGAAGTATACGAGTCATTGATGACCAGCAATATCAACGAAAAGTACCTACCCGGACACGAAATTCCTACTCTAGATTCCACCATGGAGTTATCCGATCTAACCGATACTTGTGAGATACTAATTCTTGCATTACCCAGTGGTGTGATTCTATCTGTTGTAAATGACTTAATTCCTCATTTACGCCCATCGCATGTTCTAATTGATTTAGCCAAAGGATTGGCACCAACCTCTGAGAGTGAATCAGGAATGATTTCTCGAGAGATAGAAGACCGTCTTGCCGCAGCAGGTAAGTCCAATCCTGTGGTTGTTCTGACAGGCCCCACAATTGCTCCCGAGGTTGCTCGAGGAGTAATGACAACGGCCCTCGTTGCTTGTCATGATAGATCCATTGCCGATAGAATCGCAGAGCGCCTTTCGACTGAATCTCTGGTTCTTACCGCTACGAATGATGTAGAGGGTGCAGAATTATGGGGGGCATACAAGAACACGGTAGCTCTTGCTTGTGGTTTGGTCGATGGATTGAGAGACGGAATCGGTGGTGATAATCTCAAAGCGGCCTTGGTCCTTGCAGGATTCTCGGAGGGAATTACTCTGCTAGATGCTATGGGCGCTAATGCCACTACTGCATTTGGACCGGCGGGAATCGGAGATCTGTACGTGACTGCAACTAGCCCACGCTCAAGAAATCGGACGCTAGGGGAAAAACTTGGTTCCGGGAAATCTCTCGAACAGGCTCTAGCTGAGATGCACATGGTTGCTGAAGGAGTTAGAGCGACTAGGATGTTCCTTAACCGAGCAGAGAGATTAGATATTGAGGTGCCGTTCCTTTCAGCCTTGGGTAACCTTCTTGATGGAGAGGAAGAAGTTTCAACTGCTGTTCGACGAATGGTCGAAGCTTATGGTGTATAATTTTCAAGTTCAATCTCGAGTCCAAGATGGAATGAAGACATCTCTCCAATTCGGAGTCACAAGATATTCTTCCTCAGTAAAGAAGGACCTTGCATAAATAGAAATAAAGTCGATAATTATCACAACAATGTAGATAATTATCAGGTATGCAAATACCTTGTCATATTGTAAAAATCTAAGATACATATCGATGTAATATCCAATCCCTCCTGCACCGACAATGCCGATTACAGTACCAGAACGGAAATTATATTCAAACATGAATATCGAGTGAGAAATTAGATCATTTGCGGCTTCTGGAATAACCACATTAATCGCCACTTCCCAACGACTCAAGCCTATTGCATTCGCCGCATCCAAAGGAGTTTTTGTCAAACCCTCAATTGATTCATACTGTAATTTTCCAAGATATCCTACGGTGTAAATTGTCATTGCCAGAACGCCAGCTAATGGACCTAAGCCGACTAGAATAACCAAGAAAATAGCCCAAATCAATGCTGGAAGACTCCTGCATGCCGAGATAAGAAAGCGGGTAGGGTAAGATATCCATCGCGGACTTAAATTTCTTGAAGCCATGACTGACAAAGGTAATGTTACAATCATGCCAAATACAGTCGCAACAAATGCAATCTTTAGTGTCTCGATTACCCCCTTCCAAGCGGTTGAGCAAGTGAAATCGAAAATTGGTTGGGCGGTGCAAACAGGGTATGTTTGAGGCTCTAAAACGCTCATGTCGGGTGGCCAAAGAGACTGAAAGAAGAATCTGACAAGATTGTCTGGACCTCCTGCTAATCTTCCCCAATCGCCCACCATTCCGTTAAGAATTACAATTGCAAGCAAAAAGAGACTCAATAGCACCAAAGCCATCTTTTCTCCGTCTACTGCTATTTTCTTCATGAATCCACCACCATGGCTTTTGGTTCGGTAATGAATGGATTCACTCTTCCATCATCAATAACCAGGATTCGATTCGCCATTGACTTGGCTCTAGAAATATCATGCTCGACAACGATTAATGCTGAATTATTTTCTTTGACGTAGCTTTTCACACTTTCCAAAACCATCGTCAAGGTTTCTTCGTCTAACTCACTCAAAAATTCATCCGCTAGAATTAATTTTGGTCTCTGGGCCAATGTTCTGGCAGTTGCGACTCTTCTCTGTTGGCCACCGGACAATCTCCTAATCGGTTCTCTTGATTTTTCCTTAAGCCCCATTTTTTCAATGGCATTAGTAACTCGTTCTTTCCTCTCCTTCCGATTACTGGTTCCAGCTCGAGCGCCCAACATCACATTGTGGCTAACACTTGCATGACGAACCAAACCCAATTTTTGTGGAATATACCCAAGTGAGCCACGGAGAGGTTTCGAGGGGATTTTTGCACCACACACTTTGATCGAACCGGAAATCGGACGTATTAGTCCCGCAATTGTACCAAGTAAAGTGGACTTTCCGATACCCGAAGGACCCGCTATGGCCACTATTTCGCCAGGAAATATTTCGAGATTCGGAATACTGACTAAGGGTGATTCAGTTTCATATCCGATTACTACATCTTCGAGGGAGACAATCGGATTTTCTGAATCCATACCCTCGGACAACTTCAAAGCCCCCTTGTAATTTAGGCGGCCCTAAACCAATATATGGTATTGATGGGTTTAGTAATAACAAATTATCTCACGAATCGGATAACTTATATCGATTCTTGCAAGAATGAATAGGCTCCGGGTACAACACTTACCACCTCAGATAGCAAGCCAAGATGTTCTTGTGAATTTGTTCTAACAATCCCTGTACCATCGAGTATATTGTTTAGAATTTCATCACCACAGATTTCCCTATTATTATCTGAATTTACCTTGTGTGTAGAAATATCGTAACAACCAGTGTATGTTCCAAATCCAGGTCTAGAATAATTCTCTAGAAACATCTGATAATTCAAAGTAACTAAGGCGTTGAGAATAGCGGCTCTACTTCTAGAATCAAGAGTCGATGGGTTGTACATTACAGATTCACTTGGAGACACACCGACTTGACCCAAAGATAGGTACTGGTCAATTTCCATGCACCAATCTTGATTTTCTTGTTCTTCCTGATTACAATTTTCTTCTAGTGCATCTTCTCCGACGAATGCTATTTCACTTACATTTTCGGATAGGCAGCTAATCGCACCTGCCTCTCCCACAGGGATACTTGAGGATGAAAGAAGAGATGATTGATTTCCAAAATAGCCGCGTATTGTTTCGATTATATCGACATTTTCTTGATTAGGAGAATAATACCCGTTTTCAATTAGATAATGAATAGGAAGAATTGTGTGGATTGGAGATTGAGAACCGGTGAAGCAAGACACTCTTCCCTGCATCATTGCAAATGGATCGGTGCTAGTTTCATTGTCTGAACTTGCTGTAGCCAATTCTCCTAAATTTGAGACTAAGGCCATAGAATACCGCTGAGTCAATTGATCCTTGTTTTGTATTGCTCCTAGAACTGATAGATTATGTAATTTCCATCCAACTAAAGAAGAAGATGAAGGAAGGAATCCAATGTGGGCCTCACCTGTTTCAATTGATTCAATCATTTCTGATTGAGAATTAACATAGTGAATTGAAACATTTATTCCTAATTCAAGGGAAAGAAATTCGGCTAAATGGGTCGGGTCACTATTGGTTTGTAATTTTGATTCATCTAGTTCAAATGCAACAATTAGTTCATCTATTGTTATTGTTATTGATTCACTTCCATTATCGGTATAATAAGCTGAAATCCCAGGGATATTCGAAACCAGAGGTGTGTATATACCAAGATGAGATTCAGAATCTGTAGAAACTACACCCTTTGTGCCTAGTGTGTTGTAGAGAATTTCACTGTAATCCTCGTTTGAACTAAAGTCAATTAGAAAATCCGTAAGTTCACTGATTAGTAAATCGTCATCAAAATTAGAATGAGTCATGAAAACATCACTGGGAGTCTTGGCGAATGGTTCGAGAGAAACATATCTCGAGGCATCCAAACACCACTCTTCAACATAATTTCCATTTTCTGTGGTGCAGTATTGAGAGACCGTGTTATCCTTCGCAAATGCAACCTCACCGGCCCCATCAGAAAGACATCTTAGAGCACCTGAAAACCCATAGTATTGTGTGCCAGGTTCCGGAATTGATGAGTTTTCGTTGAAGAATTCGAAAATTGTATCTCTTAGAGATTCGATATCATTTGGATCGCCAATTACATTTGCATACCCTAATCCAAGGAAGAATCCCATTGGAACCATCATTCCTGTTGAGTGTAACCAACCCGTATGACAGGAAGTTTTGCCTTGCATCAGTGAGAATGGATTTGTTAGCGGATCATCATCAAAATATGCTTCAGCGATATCGCTATCGTCGAGAACCCAAGCGAGAGAATTGTAGTATGTCCTGCCGTCTGATTTTTGATCAGCCGCAAAAGCCTGCAAACCGTATTGATTCCACCCAATCCAAGCTGCACCGCTATCCATTAGAGCGATATCGGCATTTCCAAACCTTAGTGCCTCGAGTATCGCTGCTTCTGAATCAACGGTATAAATTGTAAAATCAAATCTACTGTTTTGGGTAAGAATATCTGCCAGCATCTCAGGATTAGTTTCTGACTCAAGCATACCCTCGGACACTTCAAATGCTAGAACAATGGGAGTTCTTGTTTGATTATTTGATTCTTCAGAATCACTCAAGCAACCGGAGAAAGTGCTAGAAAGCAGGATAATGGTATAACAAATGACCAGTATCTTGTAATGTCTTTTTGTCGGCATTGAACAAAACCTCTGTCTATCTGACTATTGCTCAGGATACTGATTTTTCAATGTTGGTCCTGAAGGAAATAACATAATTTTCAATTTAATCCTGGTGTTGACAGGGGAACCTGTGATGTGTACAGATTGCTCTCTATATGACGCTGTTAGAGTTCCCCCTGCCAACGGGTATTGCCAATGCTATTGGCTAAGGTTGTTGACAGGGGGCCTATTGCGTTCGAATACGGAATTCGAATGTAGGTGTCAGGCGCTATTACGCCCCCTGCCAACTGTTTTGTCTTATCGACTGGTTACGTATTTCATTGGAGAGTTCATTTCATCCCCCTATCCTTGGATCTCCAACTTACGAACTGTACTTGTCATCGAAGTATGCAGTAATTCCTGGGATTGAACCAATAAGACTACTGTACGAACCAAGATGTTCCTGTGTATTTGCTTCTACCAAACCAGGGGTCCCCAAAACATTTGTCAAAATATTTCCACCACAGGCGTTTTCATCAGATTCAGAATCAAGCTGGTGTGTAATTAGATTGTAACATCCAGTGTAAGTTTGACCTTGCATTTCGTAGTCCACGACATACATTTCATTATTCAATGCAAGTAGAGCATTCAGAATTGCAGTTCTAGTTTGAACATTTATCATTTCAGGATTGTACATTACTGGGTGGGATGGAGCTTGGCCAAAAGCAGGTAAAGCTACATATTCATCACGTGGAAGACACCAATCTTCGTTAAGACTAGTATCCTCATTTCCACAATATCCGTCTACAGTTGAATCTTTGGCAAAGGCTACATCTCCAACACCTTCAGATAGGCATTTTACAGCACCAGAATAACCGTAGTATGTAGTTCCAGAGTCAGGTATACTTGCATCTTCATTAAAGTAAGCATGGATAGTATCTCTCAGAGATTCGATATCATCTTCATCACCGACAACGTCTGCATATCCATTGGAAATCAAGTACCCCATTGGTAATAGCATTCCTGCAGATTTTAACCACCCGGTGTGACAGGAGGTTTTGCCTTCGAGTAGTGCGAATGGATCAGTACTATCATCATCATCCAGATAGGCCGCAGCCATTTCAGAATCTTTGTGAACCCATGCATGAGCATTGTAGTAGGTTCTACCATCAGATTTCATGTCAGCAGCCATTGTAGATAGTCCATATTGTTTCCAGCCGACCCATGCAGCACCTCCATCCATAAATGCAATATCCGCATTACCGAATCTTAACGCTTCGATTATTGCACCTTCTGAAGTTACAGGATATAGTTTGACTTCTACACCAGTTTTAGCAGCAATGAAATCTGCTAAAGCTTGTGGATTTTCTTCCGGGCTTCCTGTGTAATCATCTTTCAGTTCGAAAGCAATTCTAATCTCTGAAATTGTAGGAGTTACAGTTTCATTTATCGAGTATTTATCACTATAGTACGAATTGATTCCTGGAATATCTTCTATTAATCCACCATAAGACCCTAGGTGAGTAGCAGCATCTGTTGCGACAATTCCAGGAGTTCCTAGAACTGAATCAAGAATCGCAGCCCCTTCATCATTGTCTTTCATTCCAACTAGAGCATTTTGAATTTTTATCTTTGTGTCATCTGTTACAAATTCTGGATTATACATTACTGGGTGTGAAGGTGCTGAACCGTAGGAAGGAAGCATCACATATTCATCTTCTGGTAGACACCATGCTTCATTGTCAACAGCATTCTCATTTCCACAATAACCTGGAACTGTTGAGTCTTTCGCGAAGGCCACATCTCCAACACCCTCAGATAGACACTTTACTGCGCCAGAATAACCATAGTATGTAGTTCCAGAGTCAGGAATACTGGCGTCTTCATTGAAAAAGTTAGTTACAGTATTTCTTAGTGATTCAATATCATTAGGATCGCCTACAACGTTTGCATATCCATTCCCGATAAGGAAACCCATTGGTAACAACATTCCAGCAGACTTCAACCAGCCAGTGTGACATGAGGTCTTACCTGCCAATAATGAAAACGGATCTGTAGTTGCATCATCATCTAAGTATGCAGCAGCCATCTCAGAATCTTTCAAAACAACTGCATGAGCGTTGTAATATGTTCTGCCATCGGACTTTTGATCAGCGGCTAATGCATCAAGCCCATACTGTTGCCAGCCTATCCATGCTGCAGCTCCATCCATGAATGCGATGTGAGCATTACCAAATCGTAGAGCTTCAATTATAGCTCCTTCTGAAGAGATTGGATAAAGTTCTACATCCATATCAAGTTCTGCGGCCAAGTAGTCAGCCATAATTTGTGGATTTTCATCAGGATTTTCATAATCTTGTTTTACTTCGTATGCGATTATTATTACATCTTTATCTTCTTCTGAATCTAAACAACCGGCTAAAGTCGAAAAGAGAATTATTCCAATTAGTGTGGTTGCTATCAGTGTCCTTTGCGTCATTTTTAGGCCTCCCTAAACCACGGGACAGATAAGTTGTTTATCTAGTTTAGGTTGCCCTAAACTAACAATATCGGCTGCTATTATGCCGCCGATAGCAATATTTCCTTGGTCTCTTTCGGATTTGTAATGAAGCGGGAACGTGTGCTTAGAATCGCAGTTCTGTTGACTATGTTTGCCATGATGTCTTCGTGGTTACCAATGGGCTACCAACAAGGTGGTCTTGATGATTCTCAAGACAGAAGAGAACAACTCGGCCCTGATGAGCCTACGCTTGAGGAGCGATGTAGCGTCCTTACTTTCGAGGATATGTTTGAGTATACTAAAGCAGTATTCAATTTCACTATTGCCAGTGATTGGAGTTCTGCCGAAATTGAAGCAGTTGCTTGGGTAAATGGGACTTTGGCAGATGATGTAAGACAGAGTTTAGATGAATATATTGCACAAATCTACCCAAGTGGCGATGATGGATGGATTTCTACAGACGAAAGAGAAGGAGTCAGAGCTATTGCTTCGGAGTGTGTTCAATACACGTTTACTAGAATGGGTATGCGTGATGGAAGTCCTCACAGAGGAGGTGACGGCACTGATTGGAAAAACACCTCATGGACTGAAGACGAGGTGCTAGTCGAAGAATGGAATCTAGTCCCTCCTAGGCATTCGGAATCAAGAGAATGCTCTGGAATTGGGGCAAGTAGTGATTGCTATGAGGTGCCTGTTTACCCAGATAGCGATCGAGATTGTGATACCGACATAGATCCATCAAGTGGTCAGGATGAGTGTAGAATGATGCTATGGTTAAATGCCACTATGGCAATATCCAGCCTCAATAATCCTAGTGACTTCACTCTAGCTTACAACGCCTCAAACATGAGTGGGGCAGAATATCATATCACATTCCCTGTAACCGAAGGGCTGCGTCTAGATATGTGGGAAGAATGTGAAGGGCGCGACGTGCAAGTTGACATGGGTGACTTTGCTGGTGTTGCACCTTTGAGAGGCAGTTGTTTAGGTGACGGTTCTAGTTCCTATGAATTGAATGAAAACGAAGATGGAAGTCTAACTTACTCCTTCTATCCCAACATGCCTCAATGGCCTGTAGGAGAGGATCTGTTTGCCGACTTTACAACTGCACCAATCCCAGTGGACGACCCTCCTATCTGGACTGAAAATGCCCCAACTGATGGAGCGTGGTTCCCTCGCGCTAGCGGAGGGACACAGATTATCGCGGATTGGAATGATGTTCAACATTGGTTTGATGATGAGGCTGGAGTATCGAGCCTCGATGTTAACTGCAGAGGAGAGGCAGGATTAGCAATCACATACTCAAATCGAGAGTTGTCGATGGATGTTCCAAGAGGCGAGGTGGGAGAGGTTACTTGTGAAGCAATCGACAGTGCTGGCCAATCCTCTGGAAATAGAACTTGGAATGTTGGAGTACCATTCCAAATATCAACTACAGATAGTGATCTATCAGATCCACATCCAATTACTCTCTCTCCAACCACAGGATGGCCTGATTTATCTCTTGAAATTGGATTTATTTCCAGTTTTGGCGTGGCTGGAACTTATTCCGGACCATATTTACTTCAAGGCTCTGAAATTACTCAAGAGGTACCTGCAGTAGGCGTCATTCCTGGTCCTGCATATGTCACGGTAATAGTGACTGGAGATGGAGTCTATAGTTTGCAAGCAACTTATGATTTAGGAATTGTGAAGGCCAGCAGTGCCCCAATAATGACAGTCAATTCCGAAGAATGGGACGGCGATTCATGGTCGATGAGCGGTCAGTTCTCCGATCCTGATGGTGAGGCGGTCTCTTTCACTCTGCTAATCGATGGCTCCTCGGTTGGTAGTATTTCAGTCAGCGGAAATATGTGGTCCACGCCTCAGATTGATTTCTCGGTCTGGGCGGAAGGAACTCATATTGTTGAAGTTCAAGCCTGTGATGATTCGGGAATTTGCTCAAGTCAAGAACGTAGTGTTGACAACACTCACTTGTTCGTTGAACCCGAGCCAGAGCCGCCCTCTAATGAAGGCCCCAATACTGTACTTCCTGCATTGGGTCTCGGGGGTCTGCTCGCCGCGGCATCTGCCGCACTCATATACTCGGGCCGACGCGACTGAGGTCATGAGCTTCTCAGGCACAGTCGACAGAGAGTCGCACGAAGGGGGTCTCCTCGTTGCCTTTGAGGGGCGTGCACCAAGGCTGGGTGCTACTTTACGAATAATCGGTGGAAAGCCGGTTGGTAAGGTCAATTCTGTAATCGGGGCTATCGATGGAGCCTATGTTCACATTCATCCAATCTCAGACGAAATAGAACCCTCCAACACGATAGGGTCTCCTGTTGAAATCGCTCCAAGAGAAAGGCGAGATAATCGTGGCCGTGGAAGAGATAGATACTCGAAAAGAGATGGTCGACGCGATGACCGACGTGGAAGAAATGATAACAAAAAAGGCGGAGATTGGAATTGTCCAAAATGCAATAACTCCAATTTTGCATTCCGAAAGAAGTGTAACCGCTGTGAAGCAGATCGACCTCGAGATGGTGCAAGTAAGTTTGAAAGAAAATTCGAGCGGGGAGGAAATAATTCCAAAAAATCTGGAGATTGGACTTGCCCTAAGTGTAACAATTCTAATTTCTCCTTCAGAGATAAATGCAACCGTTGTCAAGCTCATCGACCTAGTTCGGGTGGCAAACCAAAATCCAGAGGCGGAGGCAATGAACGCCGTGGTTCTAGACCTCAAGGAGGAAATCACGGTCGCGGAAGAGGACGGTCGCCAGGCAGTGGTAGAAAGCCACGTAGATCTGGATTCAGAGGCCCTGGTCGAGGCGGTCCGAGGGGTAATCGACCTGGAAGAGGGAGTGGTAGGCGCTGAGTTTGGGGCACCCCAGCATTCATTTCGTCTAAACCCGAGCAAGTCACATGGCGAGCAAGGCGGATATGCTCTGGGAAGAAGTTCTCGAGCTTGAAGAGTCTGGTGAGAGGGAAGAAGCCCTCGATTTATGTCGCCAAATTACCCGCATGGAGCCCAACCATGCGGCCGCTTGGAAAATGACCGCAAGGATGACTCTTCCAGCCGCAAGGAGAGGTGTGCAAGATATGCCGACACTACCACAGGCGGCTAGTGCTTATGCCGCATTACAAAATGTAGTGAGGCTAAAACCAGATGACGAAGAATCATGGGCAATAGGAGGAAATCTTCTGGTCGACCACCTAGGTATGCTAGAGGAGGCGCTTGAGTGGTGGCAGAAAAGAAGGCAGATCGATCCGAACGATGTTACGCCACTTATCGAACAAATCGCCATTCTTGTACGACTGGGGATGTATTCTGAAGCTAGCGAATTGTTGGAAATAATGTTCGAATCAGAAATGGAACAACCAGACCGGCAGCAACTGATGAATATGGATCGGGTTAGGCAGATGGTTGACAAGGCGGCCAAAATGGAGAAGGACGAAATATTCAGGCCTCAGAACCCGAAGCATCCTAGATGGGAAATAATCGGTCGAATGAAAACTAGGAAACCTCTTTCAGACACTTTCTTCTTGTTTACTTTTGTAGCCCCTATTGTATTCTTGATGGGAACTGTAGCCATGACTTTACTTGGAGGAAGTCAATTTGGATTCATTTTGGTGTTTGTAATTATTCTAGGGCTATTTATGGGAGTGAGTAGGGCTGCTGCTGGATTACTGCAAAAACTCAATCGGCACGCACTTGACCTAGAGAGGGCAATTGATGTTGAGGCTACTTCTGGAAAGGTATGTGTTCCAACCGAAATTCGTGGTAGTAAACTCTACAATCATACAATTGGAAAACGAAGCACAGCTTTCCAAGATCGGCATTCAAAAATTATTGAATCGGAAGAGATTATTGGTCAAAAGTGGAAACCAAACCTACCGGATTTTTCTAACACAGAAAATTGGTGGGCAGAGGATGAGGAATCAGAAGATTAACTCTGAATTATCTCTCATGTCCCTGCAGAATAATCCTCTAGATAGGCTAGTTGCTCGTCTGTCAAAGTATCAATGCTAATTCCTTCTGCTGTGAGTTTTAATCTAGCCAATTCACTATCTTGTTCGGCACTTATGTCGTAGACGATGTTATCGTATCCCTCGCCCTCAGCTGCTAATCGACAAAGTGCGAGAAATTGATTGGCGAATGACATGTCCATCACTTCGCTTGGATGTCCTTCTGCTGCGGCTAGGTTAACCAGCCTTCCACGCGCAAGCAGATGAATAGTACGTCCATCTTTGAGTTGGAAGGCTTCGTTATCTTCTCTAATCGTGTAAATCTTCTCGGCCCTATCTTCAAGATGTGCAATATTGATTTCGCAATCATAATGACCGGTGTTACAAACAATTGCTCCTTCTTTCATAATATCAAAGTGGCGACCAATAATGACGTCTTTCATCCCTGTTGCTGTGCAAAATACATCGCCAATCTTCGCTGCATCATCCATTTGCATGATGCGGTATCCATCCATGACTGCTTTCAGGGCAGCTATTGGATCGACTTCTGTGACAATAACATTGGCGCCCATACCACGGGCACGATTGGCTAGGCCCTTGCCACAATGTCCGTATCCAGCAACAACGAAAGTTTTGCCTGCGAGTAGAACACTGGTGGCTCGGATAATTCCGTCAATTGTTGATTGTCCGGTTCCATGTACGTTATCGAAGTCCCACTTGGTCGATGCATCGTTGACTGCAATCACTGGATAGAGAAGTTCTCCTGCTTCTCCCATGGCTCTGAGTCTGTGAACACCAGTGGTAGTTTCTTCAGTACCTCCAATCACACCTTCTGCTAATTCTGGAAATTTACTGTGTACACGATAAATCAGGTCTGCACCATCGTCTAGAGTCAGTGTTGGATTAATTTTCAGAGTGCGATCGATGGATTGGTAGAACTCTTCGGTATTTTGGCCATACCAAGCATGTACATCATAGCCCTCAGATGCAAGCCAAGCTGCTACATCATCCTGTGTGGAAAGAGGATTACAACCAGACCAGGAAACCTTGCCACCTGCGGCTTCAATGGTCTCAATCAACACAGCAGTTTCCTTAGTGACGTGTAAGCACCCTGCAATTCTTTGGCCCGCCAAAGGTCGTTCTTTCTCGGCCTTAGCCCGCAATGCCGCTAAAGCCGGCATTCTGCTTCGGGCCCAGTCTACCTTTAGCCCACCAGCCTTCGCCAAAGAAAGGTCTGCTACAGTGTATGCGTCACCCATGTCCATGTCTTAGGGCGGCCACCAAGAGGCCTTCAAGGTGCGTTTTGAGCATCCCCCTTTCGAGGGTTTACTCAGTTGCCGCCGCCTTTACCTTGTTGGGCATAATATGCTGCGTAATACTGTTCGGCATATTGCCTCGCAGTAGCCTCGTCATAGCCTTGGCCAACCATCTGTTGTACGTATGCTTCGACAGGGTCCATTTGCTCTACACCACCAAACTGTTGGACAGTGTCTTGAACATCATCTGATTTGCCTCTTGATCTAACAACAACTAGGGTTACACCAACAATTGCTAGAACCGCGATTACTCCGATGATAGCGACCATGATGACATCTGTACCACCACTATCTGACACACAACCATCAGCTGAAGGATTCAGGGCGCAAGGGTCACTTGGCCGAGGGAGTAAGTCGATTGTGAATTCATTATTCAATTCGTATCGGTCGCCCTCCACAACTCTCCAGTATACTGTGACCTGCTTTCCAGTAGTCTCCAAGTATAGGTCTGCAATGTTGAGAGTAATCGTGAAGGTATCACCGTCTCCAAGTAAAGCAGGGCCTGTTGTGTTGTACTTTCCTAGCGCCTTCTGAGTAGCCTTAGGAGATGGAGTCAAATCCAGAACTGATTGATCTAGTGCCACCTCAATCACAACACCATTTTCGGCACCCGAGGTCACAACTCCATTGATTGTGACCAAATCCTCACTTTGAGAATCAGTCGAACGAGGAGAAGTAATATCGACAACCGGCGGGTCGTCTCCAAAGTCTTCTCCAACTACGATGAAGTACAGTCGTGCCTTTTCTGATTGCTTTCCAGCACGATCGTATACAATCAATTCTAGCCTAATCTGATTCTCCAAAGTTCCATCGCTAGTCATGTTTCGGAATACATAATTCCACATGTCACCACCTGCCGCGTTTGGTACTTGGAAAGTGTGACCTTCTAGAGTTGGATTCGAAGAATCTACTGGATAATCGAAGAATACTCTGTACTCAAACATCTCAATTCCTCTCTCGCCCTCTGGTGCGTCATCGTCAGAGCTTGCTGAAGAATCGAAGGATAGACTGATGTCACCGCTGTCGGTCAATCTAACTCGATAAATTGGCCAATCTATACCACCAATCGTCTTGGTTCCTTCAAGGCTTACATACTCGTCTGTAACACTATCTTCAACAAGTTGTAGATCCGCATTTGGTCGGAATTCATCGGCCAATGTATCGTCAGTAACGAGATGAATGTAAGTGATTCTTGTATGACCATCTTCATCGTGAAGATACAATGTCAATAGCCATTCTGCCCCGATTCGACATCCTGTTGTGGAACTCGAATCACCAACACAGAAGCTACCAAGAGCAGGTATGCTTGCGGTGTTTTGGCGGATATGGCTTATCTCTCCGAAATCAATGATTTCTCCTTCCCAGCCAGTAACTGATTCATTCATGTCTGTCGATTGTAATGTCCAATCGGCGGTAATGCTGTCAGCCAAGGATGAATCCGAGGTCAAGAAAGAGAAGTCGAGTTCGGAGTTCGACTTGATGTACATGGTCGAGTAGGCACCTGTGACTGTGTCAATCGAAGGTGCTTCACCGTTTACTGTAAGGTCAAATCCATCGCCTGCAATTCCGAATTCAGTAGGATAAGGAGTTACATGATAGCCCAACATGTTGGATAGTAGTGGCATAGATGTTCCACCAAATGGTTGAGAGAAGCTTGGATTCTCTACATCCAGGGTAGTCACAATCATTCCACCTGCACCACGGTTACAAATCGAAAGTAACGACTGTGAATCGAAGGATTCACTTCGCATCAGTGTGTGGAAGGTTCCAGTTGGATCGCTAATCCGACCTCCACAGACTTGTGGGATTTGGTCGAATTGTACCTGTGCAGTATCTAGTCCCGCCAAAGCGACGTAAGAACCACCATGAACACCTGCAAAGGCTGCAGTATCGACATTAGTCATCAATGGGTGATAAGCATCGACAATCACTAGATCGTCGTTTGTGACTGTATTATTCCATTGATTTCGCATTGCGATATCCATTCCGAAAGGTAGCCGGTTTGGCTGGTATTCGTTACGATACGGTCCTAGGTGAATCTGAACAGTTCCTCCGTTTACCATGTATGCCTCTAGAACTTCGGTAACCGATAGACCATCAGAATCCCTAGTGGATGCGAGGGTCTCGTAGTATTCTCCGTATTCGACATTGTAATCGGTCTGCCATGGTAGCAATATCTTCTCGTAATGTGACATCCAATTCTCGGTTGCGTATCTATCCCAATCGCTCACTGATAATTGAGTGTATGTCATTCCCATCGATTCTAGATCCTGCTTTACTCTCTGCAAACGATTCTGGTCAGTAGGATTGGACAGAATCGCGACGTCAACATTGTCAAAGAATTCAATCTCGAAGAACCGATCGTTTCCTGATGGTTCTCCGTCTTCAGTCAATATCGCATAGAAGCTGATGTTGTATTGGTTGCCGTCGTACCATCCATTGTAAGGCGCGGTCCAATTAGCAAAGTCTCGAGCATGAGGTTCAAGATCGAACGGCCCATTATCGGCCGCTTGTTCGTAGACTGTCTGACCTGTTGTCATATCTACAATCTTCATATTCACCTCATATTCACCTGCGATTACACCATTCAGTAGTGGTACTGTAAATGAGTGCTGAGATACCGAATCATATGTGTATACACACTTGTATGTGATATCGGATACACAATCCAGTACGTTCGGTTGCATCAAAGTGATGTCAGCGCTTGCGATACTGAAGATAATCTGAGTGTGATTATTTGCAGTAGTAATCTCTGTTTGGTTGTACCAAGATGTTCCTTCTATTGTGTTGTTGAATAGAGTTGTAGAATCTATTCGATATAGTCCAGAATTGAAGTCATGTGTCGCTACTGTAACGTCCTGACGCTCGGAAGCATCCAATCCATTGATGTCAGTAATGTAAGTGCCATCATTCTCGAATGTGAATTCATCGACACGAATGTTGTCAACTGCAAACCCAGCAAGACCTGCATTACCATTCACTCCATCTCCATTGGATTGGAATCTCCAGGTCAGAGACACTTCAGAACCTGAAAGGTCAGTGCATTCTGTCCTCCAATCAAAGGTGTCATTAGAGGTCTGGTTAAGAAGGGTAATGTGTGACATGTCGATAATCACAGACTTGACCAAACTTTCGGAATCAAACCAGACTACAGATTCGTATCGGTCTGAGTGGTCGCCCATATATTCGACCTCGTCATATCGACCATTGTTGTCGAAATCTTCGCACGCTCCAAGGCCACTACCATCTTGGAAAGGCCTTAGTCCATTTTCGTTCAGATCGGTCCAACTTCCCCAAACAGTTCCGCGGTAGATTTCTCCACCCTTAGACCATTCAATTTCTAGTCCCGCTGCATCGCGAATTGCTAGAATATTGCCATCTGAATCTGAGAGATAATCACCCTCTGCGAAGTAGTCGAAGGTCAGGTAAGTGAAGTCGGTGCCACCACCTGCAGCAACTGGGAAAGGATCGAGAGATAGAGTCTCGTCCCAATTATCGCCATATCCTGTGTCTGGATTACCCAGCCAATATGCGAAGGAATTGAACACTCCTCTGCTTTGAGGCAACATAGGATGGTCGCCATTTGTATCGTCTAATCGGCTTCCATTTTCCTTTCCTTGCTGATCATTATCATCTTCCCAAATTGGGTCAAATCCGGAGAAATCTTCAATCGCAACTAGGTCAGGAAGAGCGTTCTTGACCACAGTTTCCAATTGGAAGTCCGTCAGAGTATTTCCATAGTTCTGGACTCGAATCTCGATGTCACGATCTCCTGAGGCATATCTCAATCCATTCTCGAGACTGACCCATGGCTCTTCTGCAACACCTGGGTCGAAAAGATTCTCTACAGTAATTTGGAATTTTATCTCGTCATTTGTGGCGTCTGCGTTGTCGAATCCTACAGGGTTGGTTAGTTCAGTGTTGATGTAGTAAGTTCGGTTGTCTACGAAATCAGCAGTTAGTGATACTTCTTCGGTAGCACCAGCTGCGAAATTGGAGAATGACAAAGTTTGACTTACCACTTCTTCTGTGCCGAAAATAACATCAGTTTTCCGAATCGAAATGTTGTCAAATGCAAACCCATCTAGTCCGGTATCCTGAGATGATCCATCTGGACCAACACTTCCCATCAAACCACTGCGGAAGCGGAAGCGAATGTCGACAACTTCGCCTGCGTAGGGAGTTAAATCAATTGCATCGTCACCGGAATAACTTGTCCACGGTGTTACTGTGTTGGATTGGAAGTTTCCGTTGTAGGTG
>CALEIW010000131.1 GCA_937876055.1 uncultured euryarchaeote | reverse complement strand
TTGGATTCCATCTGTGGTCCAGCTGTGTGGGTGGATTTGCAGCGTTGCCCATTCGGCCCTGTGTATCTCTCCAAGATAGGCAGGCCCAAGTTGTACCAGGGCCCCAGAATTCAGAGTAATAACCACCGTCTTGAGGAAGGTTTGTTGCTGTGCCATCGTAGACTACTTCAGTAAGATAGCGAATACCACCTGAGTCGTCTAAAGGAGTTTGGCCAAGATGGGTTGTGCGAGGGCCTTGGCTTCCAGAGCCGCCTGTTTGGTATGCGGTAGCGCAGTTACCTGAAGTGGCTGCAGACGGCCAGTTTCCACTCAGTGCATAGAGTGTTTCGAATACCGTAATGTTTCCATCTTCAAGCATTGGTTTTAGTCCTTCAAAAGTACCTCCGCTGGCGAAGTTACCTCCATAGAAAACAACGCACATGTCGGCCCATTCAGTATTCATTGAGCCGGAGGTATCGATAGGTGCGACCATTTCCACCTTACCGCCACGGGTGTCGTCCCATACTACTTGCACGAAATCATCTGCATCAACTGCAATATCTGGGTGGCCCTTGTGTCCGATAATTGGAGTCAAGAGTGTGTTTCCAATCGCAACAATTGCTTGGCGACCTGGGCGGTCGATTTCTAGCATTGAGTAGTATATCTGGGGTTGTTGGTAAAATTTGTCTAGTGGTTCGTAGGAATCTTCCCAAACTATGTGTGGGTTATTCTGAGAATCCACAGCCACCGCTGGCCAGTCACGGTTCTGTTGGTGGCTGGCTATTTCTTCATCATTGATTATCGAAAGTACAGCATCCAAACCTGAGCTGCCATCTTGGTCATCTTGGGACGGATCTAAGAGGGTGTAGAATATGGTCCATTGACCTGATTTGTCTGTCCAAACAACGTGAACGTTGTCAGCATGATCTACAGCGATGTCTGGGTGGTTAGCACGGTGGGTACCTGGATTGGAGATTTGAGTTTCGTCGATTAGAACATCGCCTCTAGGGTCGAGCATTTTGTAGTAGAGGTGTTGGGTATTTCTACTCCAGACGAAGTGAGTATTGCCCATCGAATCGGCATCCATTGCAACCATTCTGTCATTATGAGTTCCGCTGGCGACTATCTGTATCGCATCTGTTACTACTATCTCGCTTCCTTCTGCTCTATCTGAGAATTCTAACGTAGCAAACAGGCTCATCACCATGATGATGACCAACGTCATACTACTCCTTACTTTCTTTGTCTCCATCTCATTCCCTCCAGCATTGCTGCTACAACAATCCTTGTTGGTTTCTTTGAATACTTAACCTACACGCTCACGCGTCATCGATATCCGTTAGGACAAAGATGGATTTTCGTCCCGTTCTATTGTAAATTCAAACCCAATCGGCGGGGTCAAAGTCGCTGCCGAAACCACCTGTCTCGTCCGTGTCTATAGAATGGCTTTTCGGCTCATTCTTTGGGGGTTTGGTGGTACGTTGTTTGGCTTTCTTTGCCTCCCAGTCATCTACCTTACCAGGCTTACCAATTCCCTTTCCGTAAGCATACTTCACTTGATGAATAAGTTCCAATTTGGAAAGCCATACACTTCTCATCGTCTGCATAAATTCGTTTTGGCTTAGTCCATCGAACCATATTGGCCTTGAGAGGTTAAACGCTTGTAGAGGACCTGGCAACTCGTCCTTTGGCTTGCCAACGTGAAGGACCCAGTCAAGGTTAGAACGGGTCAATTGTATTCTAGTGTCATGAAGCCATTTTTCCCAAGCATCAGGGTCTTCTTTTCCATGGTCGCGCATCTCATTTTGTTGCCCTTCATCGACTCTAGTAATTGAGTAAATTAATACTAGATCGCGATTTTTCGGAATTACTACATTGAAGACGTGTCCTTGTTTCGTTGGTGGATATTTTACGTGTAGATGAATAAGTGCTTGAGCGTCTGTAACTTCTCTAGACTCTAGTTTCTCACGGGCTAGCCAATCCTTGACCGCACTAGCCGCCGACTTGCCATCCATCAATGTCGGCTATTGGCAGTCCTATTTGAGAGCGCCGAGTCTAGAAGAGATATTTTCAACGAGTTCGTGAAATCTTTCTCCCTCACTGCTCTTACTCAATTTCACACGGCGAGATGCTGTTACAGAGTCGGACCACAAATCATAGCCGGTTAATGCGATTGAGGCAGCCAGATAGAAGCTGAGCATGAGTAAAATGAAAGTGTATAAAGTCACTAATTGCACCGATAAACCCGCGTACAGATAGGTACCCAATAATGCCACAGGGGGCCAGAAAAATATCGGTGAAAACATTCCTGCAAGCATGAAGTAAGTCGTACGAGAGTCCAATCCCTCGTCACTACCTTCGGCCATGTATTTTGCAAGACCCCACTGTGGCCCCGATGATGGCAGCGTTATTGGTAAAGTGGAAATTATCAGAATTAAGCCGAGAAGCCCTAAGAGATGTTCAGAAATTGATTTTCCTCGCAAGCGATTTGATGAATCTAGAGATGTAGCATACAAGTCATTCTTGTGGAGGAGTTCTGCGGCTTCTTTGGCTTGGTCTATCATTGGATTATTTTCGTCTCTACCAATGCTTTCTCTTACCTCTCTAGTAGCTCGGACTTCTTCGGCCAGTGTTCGCAGAGGAGCGTTGGCTTTGTTAGCTCCAATGTGAGCCAATAATTTCCATGAACGGTAAGTTTCCCAATCTGGGGCATCAGGGGTCATGGGGGAGAGTGTGTCGAATATTCGATCGCGTAATTCTCTGGTGTCTTCATAACTTGATTCGACCCATTCCCCGGAAACTAGACGAGCGCGGTCTTGGGGTGAATACGTCGATGGTATCTCAATCGATTCGCCGAACTCAACATAATTGTCGGTACGAAGCCAATGATGAGTTCGCCAATGTAAACCAACGGTTTGGATTACTGGTGCAGGTAAACCCTTCTCGTCTGCAATAGCGGCAGAAGCCAGAGCAGCGCGTGAAGATCCTGTTCGTAATGCATGGAGTTTGCTGTCTTGGTGTGATTTGCCCTCTGGCATCACAACTGCCGAATGTCCTGTCGCTATACAAGAGGCCACTGTCAACATACCTCTGTCGTTGATGTATCTAGCAAAATCGGCATCTACAACTCCGGCCTCTACTTCTGCTCGACGGAGAACCGGTTGGGTCCCAAATCTTCTCGACCACCATCCGATTACTGGGCGGGTGGTCAAATCATGACGACCAAGTGAAATGACTCGCTTATTTTGTGCCCGAACAATTACCATCGGGTCAATTAGACCATTGATGTGGGTTGCGACATATATCGCACCACCATCTGCAGGAGGGGTTGGATCGGCATCATATCTTCTGAAAATCGCCTTATTACCCAATTCAAACATCAAATCTAGTGCTAGTTGAGCCCACCTCTTTCCAGGATGCTTTCCTTCGTGATTGTAAGGGACTCGAGTCAGTTTATCTCGCTTCAATCTAGTTGCGCTTTCTGACAACTCAGGGAGTATCTCAGGCGCGCCTTCTGAGTCCGACACGGGGCTTCGGAGGATGCAAGGGGTTGAGAATACACCGATTCTACTCTGTGGCCACTGATATGCTTTCAGCGAGAGTTTTTGCGTCGTCATGGTCTATCTTTCCATATTTCCAAAGGAAAGAGTGAGTTGAGTCTGGATATCGTGGTATGATGTGAATATGAACGTGGGCGATTGACATTCCTGCCTCATGTCCATTGTTTTGGATTAGGTTGTACGCTGTGGCTCCGGTCGCCTTGAGTACTGCGCTGCTTACTATCGGTAAAGCCCTGCCAAGAGCGGCGGCGGAATCTAAACTCAATTGGTCCATGGAAGGTGCTGGTTCCTTTGGAATAACCAATGTATGTCCCCTTGTTAGAGGTTGAATGTCTAGAAACGCGATGATGTGTTCGTCTTCATACACCTTGTGGCAGGGTAATTCGCCGTTGATGATTCGAGTGAAGATTGTTGGTTCTTCACTCATTTTAAGTCCTCAAGATTTTGTAATCTGCTCTGCCAAAGTTAGCATTCCTTGAAGGTTCAAAGCCGAGCACATCTCGGTGTTCATCACGCTTGATTGATCGGTTACTTTGATTCCGTTTTTCTTCATATCAGCAATTGCATCGGCGGCAGCTTTGAGAGAGGATTCGTCTCTAGATCCGTTCGTGCAAGAAGACATTACTGTGGCTAAAGTTGCTGAGACTTGCCCCACCGAAGCCCCATCTCCTGACTTTAGAGATTCCAACTTCTTGGAGGATTTTTCAACTGCTTTCTCAACTAAATTTGAGCCGCCAAATGCTGCTTCTTTGGCCCAGGTTCCAGCGTGGCTTCCAGCATGATTTCCGCCAACTAAATCATCGAGGATTAGGTTGCCTGCCAACATACCCTCTCCGTGCATCCCGTTGTTTGCAGAGCGTCCGGCTGCATAGAGTCCAGTGGCCCACTTTTTACCTTTGGAGAAGGTTATTCGTCCATGCTCGTCTACAGGAGCTCCTCCGGTAGTTGTTGCAATGCTCGTTGTAATTGGGATAACCTCGCGAGAAATATCGAGGCCTGTTCTGTCCTTGACTCTATTTCGTGTGTTGGAGAACCAAGTCTCGGCATCAGATTCCAAACTTCTCAAATCTAGAATGCAATCGTCCTCGCCGACTTCGCTCGGGTCAACGTCCTCTCCGCTAGATTTTCTGACTCTGCCTCCTGAGCCTAATACATCGAGTGTTATGTTGAGGTCTGTACCTCTTACAGTCAGTGGGTGTGTTGGGTTGTTTGCCATCCCAGCTAAGGTCAGGCCTGCCGAGGCTATCAGTGCCGAGCCCAATCCTGCTCCATCTGATGGGCTCGACCAAATTCCTTGATGGCCAGTAGTAGCGAGAACTACAGCCTTGGCTTGAATTCCAATCACTTGGCCAGAGTTTGTATCGTACGCGGTTAGACCTCTAACTTGCTTTCCGTCCATTACCAACGACATGACTTGGACATCTGAACGGCGAACAACCCCTCGCTTCATCGCCTGTTCTTCTAAAATACGGGTGATATTTCGTCCGGTCGCATCTCCACAGCCGGTCATTCTCGGCATGCTGTGTCCCGCAACCTGAGCCGCATGAGGTAGTCCTCCTTCTCGGCGGCGAAGAACCAATCCCCACCTTTCCAATTCTGCAAGAACGCTGAGAGATTCTCCACAAACCCTTGCGGCGGCGACCTTGTCGGTGGATTCGCCGCCTGCAGAAATTGTGTCATCTCGATGTCCGGATGAGCTAACTTCGTCTATAGATACTGCAAGTCCGGCTAGATCTGTACCCGCCGTTCCTGCGCCAATTCCTGAGGATTCTAGAAGTAGAGGTGTTGTTCCAGCATCGGCTGCTGCAATGGCGGCTCTTAGGGCGGCAGGGCCCGAGCCGACGATGACTAGATCCCAAGACTCCATGGTTCTCGTCTTAGGCGAATCGTGTTCGCGACATGAAGATGACGCTCGGGGCTTCGCCCCGAAAATTGCCCTTAATCTGCAAGGGCGAGGGCGATTCTTCGCACCTCGGATGCGGCATCTGCCATTCTATGACCCATGCTTTCTGCCTGAACTCCGGATGAAAGTATGGTGGTTACTACAATTGATTCAATCGTCTCTCCTTCTTCATTTCTCAAGGTGACTTGTACTGGGTGTGGCCCAGATATGGAATCGGGCCACGCCAAGCCTATCCAGAGTACCGTTGAGTCGGCAAGAAGGCGACCAAAGGATTCTGTTAATTCGCCTCTTTGGTTACCAAGAGGAATTGGTGAATTGGGTTGATCTGAGGATTTGGTAAAGACTCGAAGTGTCTGAAGTTCAGGCTCTCCTTCGGCTGCTAGTATGTCGACTTCAATTGACTGATTCTTGCCGGAGTGATTGTGAATCATCACGAATAGATTCCCTTGCCCCTGACCACACCGAGGGGGTAAGTCAAGATCCAGTCTCCAAGATTCCTCGGTGAGGCTCGGGTCGCCTCTAATGACTGAATCTTGTAATCGATCAGTTAGTCGGAAAAGGCCGGGTTGCCAAGCCCTAGTATGGGCAAGGAGGCGCCTGAGAGTTGTCATATTGAACTTGGAAGTTGATGAGAAAAGCCCATCGATTGCTGAGACTTTGAAGACTCTACGTGTTTCGCTTAGTAGACCCTCTTCATCGAGCAAACCTAGGTGTTCTAGGTGGATTGCTTCAAGCAGGTGCTCGACTGCTGATTCAGGGGTTTGATCACTTCGAACATCATCGATTAGAGAATTTATCCAAATATCCCAATGACTGGCAGTTTCGGGGTCTAGATGCGCGCCTACCAGATCAGACAATACTCGGTCAAGTGTACTATCGTGTAGTGTTGGAGCGTGCAAAGATAGAAGGGGGAAAGAATTCGAACGCATTGGAATCGATGTCTCTAGTTGTTGAGTATTGAAAGCCGAAATTACAGACAGCGCGATACAGGCCCCCAAAACTAACGAGCTCAGAGTCTCCCCTGCATCTAGATTCCATAGTGAAGCGAGTGCAACAGTTGCAAGAATGCTACAGGAAACTCTTACTCTCTCTCTGATTCTTCTCTCATCTAGTGTGTTTAGGATACGTTCAACGCCAGGATAGGAATTCATCGAGCGGAAGCCTACTGCTCGTAAGCGGAGTCTATCTCTAGCAGACATTCGAGCGAAAGATGCGGCGAATAAGGCAGGAATTAGGCTAAGGCTTAGTGCAACATGAAGCGCGATTGCTAGTGGAAATGAAGCATACTCCCATCGAATAAGCAGCAGAGCGGTCGTAATAGGGGCAATCAGAGATAACAAGGTACGCAACTGTGGTTGGAGTCTACTTGTGGCAATCCTTACCCAGAACCTCCTACCTGCGTCCCTAGCCTTAACTCTCAGGCTCAGTGCCTGCTCTTGTTGCACCTGACGGTCGCTCTCCTTTGCGTAAGGAGTTGGGAGGCTGCGCTCACCCGCCATGTATGTCCGACATCGAACATGGCTTGATTCTCTCGGCTCGATTTTGGGGTCAAGGTGGTGATTTTGAGACCCTTAGAGTTCTTGAGGAGGATGCGGTCGGCGGAGTGGGCGTGTAGCATAGCCTGGATAATGCACTGGCCTCCTAAGCCAGGGACCGCGGGTTCGAATCCTGCCGCGCCCGCCATTAACCAAAGGCTAGGCCGTGCTTTCTGCCAGACGTTGCGGCCTTGTGTAGAAAATTCTCGAAGGGGATTCTGGCGTGCATTGTGCTACGAATCTGAGTATCGCAAACCGCCAATGCAGAAAGTAACTCTGAGCGTAGTTCGTCGGGAAGTGAAAGGCGGCGGCCGACGAGGACATCATGAAGTTGAGAAATAATATCGTCAGCGTCCAATCCATGGTCGTTCATCAAGCGATCAATCTCCGCTATTGCGCCGCCCAAAACCTTGGAACGGCGTCCTCTAACATTCTCCCATCTCCATTCAACAACGCGGCCGCGTAGCGCAAGTTCCAGAAGATGTCTTCCCGCTTGCAATGTTGTTGCCTGGACCAAACGATGTACTGCGGACCTGTCGTCTGTCAAGTCCCGTGCGTTTAACATCTCTAACGTGAATAGGGCTTTTCGTAAATTACCCTCAGCTACATACACCAAATCACCTAGTACGCCTTCATCTACAGAGAATTTTTCTGATTTGGCAATTGATTGCATTGTATTGATTGCAACCTCTCTTTCTGTAGAAGGGATGCGAATCATTTGGGTTCGAGAACGGATTGCGTCGATAAGACGTGAAGGAGCTCTAGCGACAAGGATGAATCTACTAGCCACTCCTACCGTTTCCATCATTCGGCGAAGGTATGCTTGTCTAATTCCCCCAAGATGGTCGGCGTCTTCAATCACCAATAATCGGCTAACAGGAATTCTACCCGGCTCGATTTCTAATTCGGCTCCAGCCGGTGCTACATCTCCTTCTGAGGCTGAAATGATGCCGCGATCGTAGGCATCTAGACTCATACGGCCGGCCAATGTATCAGTGGAGCCCGCTCCACTTGGCCTAAGGAATTCCTCAAACTTAGCCATTGCACCACGGGTTCGCATTAAGTCTCGGGCTTGCAAGATATGTGTGGTAGATTTCCACCCTGGGCCTAGCATCTGGCGCGCTACCAATCGCCAGGAGGCTGTTTTTCCAACTCCTGCTGGCCCTGTAATCAGGAGGTGTGGAGGTTCAGGGGACAAACTGACGCCCCTCAGTGCTTCACGGACGTTTGTCGGGACTGCTAAGTCATTGAAACTACGCGGAGCATGTGTACTCAGCCAACTCGCCACGTATCAGCGTGAATTAGGCGGGTCTTGAACTCCGCGCCATTACTTCCACAGGAAGAATGTGTATTCAGCGCGCTTTCAGAATCTTGTAGCCACGGTCGGTTCCTTCCTTTCGCGGCTTGACGAAAATTCGGTAGCCACATTTGTGGCAGGACTTACCGACTGTTCCTACTTCTATCCACTCAATGTGTCCACAGCGAACACACTTGTATCGTGGTTCTAGAGAGTCCATTGGGGAGTTGCAGTGATTGCAAGATACGTTACCGTCTGGGTCGTACGCCTTCCTGTCTGTGCGGTTGCAGGAGCGGCACTTGTAGAGTGTAAGCCTGTTCGCCATCGGGCCGGCGACCAACCAGCCCTTCTTCAATCTGCTCATCGGGAAATTGGGCCCTAAAGGGCCCTGCGGCAGATATCTACGAAGTTCTCGAATATCTTTGCTCCATACTCGGAGTCATTCACTTCTGGGTGAAATTGAAGTCCAAATCTGTCCAATGTTGAGTTTTCCATAGCCTGAATTTCGCAGGACTCGCTGCTAGCTGTAATTCTGAAGCCTTCGGGCAATTCCGTGACCTCGTCATTGTGACTCTCCCAAACGGTCTGAGATTCTGGAGTTCCGTCGAATAGTGGCCCTCCTCCATCGATAAGATTGATTGTTGCTGCACCAAACTCAGGCGCAGGGGCTTCAGCGGCTCGACCACCATAATGTCCGGCCATGAATTGGTGGCCGGCACAGATCCCTAAAATCGGAATATCCAATTCAAGATAGGCCGCACAATTTCCTAACTCTCCTGTTAATCCAACGCGGGCGGCGCCGCCAGAAAGAACCAATCCGTCTAATTTTCGAAGTTCAGAGATCGGTGTGTCGTTGGCGAGAATTTGGGTATCTACTCCCATGTAACGTAACATACGCCATTCTCGATGTGTCCATTGGCCGCCGTTGTCGATTACATCGATGACAAGGCGGCCCTCACTCATACAGAATTGCGGAAGAAGAAGGGTGATGAACAATGCCCCGTTTTTACCTCCATCACTAATGCCAAATTGTGAAAATATCAACACCCACTCCCCGCGAGCGATTGAAATACAGAACGGTAGTCGTCCCCAATCCTGCCCCGATGGTGTAGTGGCCTATCATGAAGCCCTGTCGAGGCTTCGACCCGGGTTCAAATCCCGGTCGGGGCGCCACTAATTCTCGTCTCCCCACCAGTTTTCTTCTTCCTCAGTTTCTGGTTCTGAATTTGATGAAATGTGGTCTTGATGTTTATGACAATAATCTGTCATTCGAAAATTTCCTGTGTTACATCCAGGTACTGAACACTTTCTTGACATTAGTGCTTGGCGTTCTGATGGAGATATCATTTCATGGCTTATTTTAGAATCCGGTATAGTGTCAGATTTTTCCCCTGTTGTTTTTGGCCATAGATACATAATCAGGGTGATGAATAACATGCCTAAGCCTAAACTTGACTGAAAAAACAAAATAAGCAAAAATAAGCCGACCAGGGAAACAGCCATCTTGTTGTTTCTTTCCCGTCTTTTTTCGATTTCTTCCAAGACCCTTGCATGTTCTTCTGGATTGTCTTTGGCTTCTTCGAGTTTCTTTTTTTCCATGTTTTTGTGCATCGAATCTCCCGCAGCATCGGCGGCAATCGCTCCGAGAATTTCTATTACCACGCTTTACTCTGTGTATATCGACCGAAAAAGATAGTGCCGTCATTAACTACCATTCATGCCAAATGCATCATGGAAAAATGATGTCAGACGATTTTCGTATTCTTCGGAGTCACTCCACATCGCATCGACGTGTGCCCTGTCTTCAACATACCAAGTTTCGACATTGCCGCCATTCTCAATCACCCTCTCCTCAAACCGTTCTGAGTGTTGAACGGACACTCTGGTGTCCTCGAGTCCGTGTGTAAGGAAAACTGGACGATCTCCAGCGGCATCGGCAGCATGGATTGGGTTTCGTCCATCGAGATCGGTGCCTGCCATCCAACCTCCAACTGTGATTGCTGCTCCTCCAAGGAAAGCAGGGAAGCCCATCCTTCCCAATTCATTGCGGACAACTAGCGGGAAGTCCAGAACTGCGCTATCAAGCCACATAGCTGCGATACCTGGCTCGTCCTCGAAGGCAAAGGCTGCTGTTCCTCCAAGTGAGATTCCGATCAAACCTACTTCTCCTGCTTGGTATCCTTTGGAATCAATTAGCCAATCATACGCTCCAAGAATATCGACATACTCAACCTGTCCTACTGCAATATAGTCACTGACTTGGTCGCTGTAACCGTAATTCCTCAAACTAAAGGAAAGCGAATTGATGCCTCCCTCGGCAAGGAAGGCTTGCATCAGTAACATTTCTGGTTTGCAATTCCCGTTAGAGGGCATTCCGTGAGTCAGGATAACCACTGGTGCTTCCGGATCAACTTCGACATACCATCCTCTGAGGGTAATCGACTGGTCGTCTCCTCTGGGAGGGAAGCTTGCATTTTCATAGGAGTCCATTTGGTACGGACTAGCATCGAAGTTTTGCCTAATGGCTACTCTCTCTTCTGCAACCTCTCCGGTTCCAAAAGATTCCCAATCATCGAAAGAAGTCCACGAATCTGGGTGATTGTCCTCCCAAACATAGCAACCGGGTTTTGCGGCTATTGCTTGGGATGCGATAACATATCCTAGACCGAGATAGACTGTGGGAAGTACAATCATCAGAGCTACTGTAATTTGCACAGGTCGGCTCTTTGGGTCGATTTTCATAACCGGCCGTTAGGGTGTACTATTTTGTAACTTATTGACTACCCAAGAGTTGAGTTTTTCTCTCTCTATTTTTGCCTCATGCCCTTTGTCAACAGGAAATTCTTCTCCGAATAGCATAATTTCGAGTTTCAAATTTTTCCCATGCAATTCTGAAAGGTTAGGTAACTGTTCTATAATCAAAGACTTTGTTTTCGACCAGTTTTTGTTGGATTTTTCGACCAATAAAATTGGGGTATCGTTTTGTAATCCCTGAACAAGTGCTGTTCTTATTCCAATTTTTGAGTTGAAGAACTCTTCAATCTGTTTTGTGTAAAGGGATGAGCCGTCTACTAATTCTACTGAATGTGATTTTCTACCTACAAGCCAAATCTTTCCTTCTTCGTCTCTGTAACCTAAATCTCCTGTTCTATGCCATTTTGTCTGGTCGGTATTATCGATAGCCCACGATAGCTGGCCTCCGAAAGCATCTTCATCTTCTCCAATCAAACATGAGTAAACTACAGGGCCATTAACCGCTATTTCTCCAATTGGAATTTGTGATATTAGGTCCGATTTTTTCATGATGGGTAAATCATTGAATTCTGCTGAACTATCGTATGACAATATTCTCAATTTCACGTCAATAGCCTCTCTGCCTAAACATACACCTCTTCCTGAAGATGTGTGATGTTCAGTTTCTCTAATCGTAGAATATGGTGCGTAGCACAGGGGAAATCCTTCGGTGGCGCCATAGACCAAATGAAAACCACCGTCCGATGGGCGGTCATCAGAAAGATGAGGTTCTATTATTTCGGCAACTTTTGCTGCTACAGATTCTCCGCCTACATACAGTCTCCTAACTGTGGGCAACATCTTATGATTCTCAGATCGAGGTTCTGTAGCAATATAACCTGCTAGATTGATTGCCGAAGGTGGTGAGAGAAAGACGGTCGTTGCTTTCCATTTTTTGCAAGCAAGGACGATGTCTATTCCTGTGGTCTGTTTTGGTGATGACATGTTTACTATTGATGTGATGCCAAGAATTGGATGGACTAGCAGAGTTCCCCCTCTACCGTAGAATATGTCTCTTTCAGTAAGGCCCTGTGAGTGTAATACTTTCAGATGGGAATGTAACATACTATGAGTATAAATTACGCCCTTAGCGGGACCGGTGGTTCCCGTTGTATACTTCACAAAAGCAGATGTTTTACCCCAGTCTAGGTCTGAGTTTATTTTGAATGATTTAGGGCTTAAATGGTTAGAGAAATGTTTCTTTAATTTTGAAAATTTAAGTTCTCTTTGTGGCTTGTTTGAAAGAAGGAAAAATTTGCTAACTATGAGGCTAAATGTAGAACCGATAATCCCCCTCGGATTTGCTCTTTTCAGAATTTTTCTTAATTCTCTTCTTCCAGATCTACTACGAATATTCAGGCTAGGGAGGAGTAATGGAACTGCACCTGTTTTCAGCATGCCATAGAGGAGGATGACAAAATCGATACTGGGCTTAACCAATACAAGTGTAACAACACCACTGTGGAATCCATGGCGCCAGAGAAAATTTGCAGCTCTGCTACTTTTTTCTTCTAATTCTTTGAAGGTTATTTGGTCGTAATCGGCCTCGAGTGCGTCTTTTTTAGGGAATATGAAAGCTATCTTGTCTGGGTTTTCATCGGCTTTCTCTGCAAGAGAACTGAGGATATTTTTCAATTCGTTTCCTCCAGAGGACTTAGCCACGCTTGGAAGGAGCAAAGGCGTAGTGTAGAACTGTAGTCTCGCTTAATTTTCAGAGAGGGTGATGGTTTGTCCGGCATTAGTTTTGGAAGTGAAGAAAGAATCAACTCATTTGCCTGCTCAATTTCTGATTCCTCTACTATTGCCCTGCCTCTAATCATTGAAGGGGAGGTTCGGTCCAATAATGGAATAATCTCCGGAAGGAATTCTATCGTTCGGTGAGGTAGGTTGACTAATGCTAGATCCCATTTTCCAGTGATTTCCTGTTTCTTGGACAAAGTTAGTGCATCTGCCAAGCCGACCAGTCGGTTTTCGTGAACTTGTTGAAGTTCAATTGCACCCTCTGGATATGGTCTCCTATCCCACTTTGAGAGATTTGTCATGAGGAGTTTGACTGCGTCTGGGTTAAGGTCGGTGGCGAGTAAATCAGAGACTAAATTTGGTTCTGCGAGTAATGTCGCAAGAGCGGGGCCAACCCCGCAAAATGGGTCTGCTATTCTCAACGGTCGGCCAAGTTCTTCTCGTAATTCTTTGGCTAAGGCGAGGGTTTCGAGTCTCTCTGTTTGTAATTTAGTAGAGAAGTATGCCTTGGTTGGATCACATCGAATAACTCGCCCGCTTTCTTTCACTGCAACCTCGGTAGTCAGGAGTTCTGGGGGCGCGAATTCTAGGCTTGGACCGGCTAGAATTCTGTCGGCTAATCTGGCACCTATGGGCTTCAGTTGTCTGATTCTGAATTCCCCTTCTACGCCATCATCGGCTAATAACAAGCGAATATGAGGGTGGGCCCCGAGTTTTGCTCTCGCAATAGAATCTGTAAATTGGGCAACTTGATCATCTATTCTGACAATCATCATGTCCCCTACAAATTCGTGATTTGATGGCCAAGCATCTCCCATTTGCTCTATCGTGGTCTCGTCTACTTCCGAGGCAAGTAAAGCCAACCAATCAGTCTCAATTTTTTCATCCGGAACTCCTTCATGCATTACGATAGGATATTCTAGAGCCTTTGGTAATTCCAAAGGTGCGCCTACATCTAGAGGAATTAGGCGAGAGAGACCGTCTTTACTGGAGAATACACGATGGCTAACAGAGCCCCATCCGCGGGCGCGAACGTGGCCTAAAACAGCCTCGACCTCGCGATTCGGGACGACCAAGTGGCGCATCATGTTGATGACGGGCAGGCACGCCCCCCGCTTCACCATGACGGACGGCGGGCTCCCTCCAGGTCTCTGGCTAATTGGCCTCGGACCGGGTGATCTTGGGTTGATGACGGCCGATGCCATAGAGCATGCTAGAGCCTGCGATTATCGATTTTTAGAAGGCTACACTGCAACCCTGCCTGATGATCAAGAAGGGCGATTGGAGGGTTTGGTTGGCCAATGGAACAGGGCAATGCGCCCTATGGTCGAAGACCCTTCTGAAATTTTATCGCTAGCGACTGAGAAGTCGGTTGCTTTGATGGTTGTAGGTGATCCTATGCAAGCAACTACTCATGTCGACCTAGAATCTCATTGTGCCGAGCAAGGCATCGATTTCTCTGTTATTCCGGGTCTTTCTGCGATCTCTTTGGCGGTTTCATTATCGGGTCTGCAATCATATCGTTTTGGCCGACAAGTTACACTTCCATTCGCCTATGGAGATTACCTTCCAACCTCTCCATTGGAGATGATTGATTCCAATTATACCAACAATTTGCATACCTTAGTATTGCTAGATTTAGACCCCACAGGGATGGGTGTTGAAACGCCTAAACCTATGCAACCAAAACAAGCCGTTGAAATCCTAAAGGCGATGTTTGAGAAACTCGTTGAACACGAAGGAAGTGTGCGAGAGAGTATGACTACTGCAATTGCAAATTGGGACGCAATTTTACTCAGTGATCTCGGAACTGCCGACCAAAGAATTGTTTCCGGTGATTTAGATGATATAGCGAAATTGTCTGATGGGCGGATACATTGTTTGATTTTACCCGCCGAATTCGCGGGTTTGGAAAGAGAGGCTTACGAGCGCAGGCGATACCAAGCATGAAGCGAGGAACATGGAGGAGACAATATGGCACGACCACCCGCCGAAGTGAGTTTTCCGGGCGATAAAAATCGCAAGAGAAAGGTTCGTGTTCGTGGAATAAAAAAGGCCTCAAAGCAGATTCAACAGAGAATTGATCGGAATCTCGAGACATTGTTAGATAATCCTGAAATTTTTGTTCCTGATATTGAATGTGAATTGGGTAAACCTCGCAGGGATATGTTGGCTGCCACTTTACGGGATATCGATGCCATTTCGAAGAAACGGAATGACCGTCGATGGTTAAGCAAGAGAATGGTGAAGCGAAGAGGAGATGTTGTTGGAAGGGCATTAGCTGGTAGTTTACTTGCTGCTGGTGAAGCAGATACATCGACAGTTTCTGTATACAACAGCCCAATTTATGGCGCGTCGAGTTTTATTCGGAGAGGGAATGGGAAACAGTCTCACATGGTTGGAATTCAGAATTATACCCACCCCCGACTTAGGTTGTTGGTTTGGGATGACCATGCCAAGGCGGGTTGGTGGTTCTTTTCCTGGGATGGCGGATTTGTTTGTTCAGGGCAAGAACCTATGGCACCTTCCGAATGGATTGAAGACAGTTTGAAAAAATCAAGTATTGATTTGAGTGGGAATGATGTAAGGTTCACCAAGGGTTTGGAGTTGAAGATTGTTGAGGATAATCAATTCACAGATTCCGGTTGGTTGAAACTAGAATTTGATGGAATAAAAGTTGGAATTACTGGTGCTACATTAGCAAAGACTGGGGAGAGCCCATTCGTTCCCTCGATTGCCCTCGGTATGATGCCCCCCAAGATGTCGGCAGTCGCTGAGGCGGACTGGATGTGGAGACCTGCTGGTTGGCCAAGTGATAGGGAGTTGCCTAGTGAAGCGAGAGAAAATCTCGATGAGGTTTTGCTCGCTTGGATGAATCTCGCACTTACCGATGATAAACTCGCGCGCTCATGTAGAAACGCCATTTTAGGTTCGATAGAAGAGGGTTATATCACAGGAAATCATTGGTTTGATGTTGATTCACGTGAAGATTTCCTCTCTCATATGCAAGGCACCGAAGATGAAAAACAAGCAATTGGGATTGTTTTGGATACTTTGGAAGGAGGGGTTTTGGTTCGCTCGGACGGGGTTGTCTTGGAATCTGAAAATGATGTAATTCGATTTGAAGACAGTTCTTGCCATCCAGTATTAGTTGCTCTATGGGAGGATAATGGAATGGATATATTGCAATCTATGTTTGGCCTAGAAGGGGAAGAGGCAGAAACGATATACACTAAACAAGCCAAAAGAAAACAGGGCTTTGGCGCGTTCCTAAGAGAACTCAATGAATCCGTATCTTCGGCAAGAAAACTTGAGAGATTACCTTGGGAAGAAGGAGTTTTACCTTCACCCCTAGACTTTGCAGAATCACTGATCAGGAAGGCAGCTGAGGACGGTGTGGCTTCCACGGTTGCTATGTGTCGAAAAGCAAAGGGTTTGGATTCTGCAATGGGGTGGGCTTGGCTCGTTGTTCACGATCGAACCGAATCGGATGCTTGGAGATTCGATGAAGCGAGTCGAGACAAAGGAGGAGATTGGGTTCCAGCGATGACTGCTCTATGGGATGCTGCTGATTCCTTACTCAACAAAGACGTTCTAGATGCGAAGGAAGACTATGTCAATTCAATGAATTGGTTGGCCGAAGTATCGGGTAGTCAGTGGTCTGCTTAATGAGGAAGAGCAACCCAAATTGCCACTAGGATGAGCGAAGTACCTAGAACTCCATTCAAGATTCTAGCCTTTTCTGGAGAAGAGAAAATTTTGCTTAATCCCATGCCAAATGCTGCCCAAGTCAGAACCGCTGGATAACCAATGGCGGCATTGATTGCAACTAGCAGAATCTTTCCCGATGCCCCGCTTCCAAAGAGTAGTCCCCAACTCGTCATCATTACGAGGAAATGTATCCATGCTTTCCCATTGACAATTTGTAGAATCAGCCCGGTTTTGAAGCCAAGTCGCTCGGTTTCCTGGGATTCTTCCAATTTTGGATTGGAGGTTGCAACGTTCCACCCTAGGTAAGCGATATATGCCGCACCTACCCAAGTTAATGCCTGAAAAATTTCTTGATTTTCTTCTATGTAGACCGTGC
>CALEIW010000130.1 GCA_937876055.1 uncultured euryarchaeote | reverse complement strand
TGGCAACCATTGATGAGCAAATCAAGTCCCTCGAGGAAGAGATTTCCAAAACAAAATACAACAAAGCCACTCAAGGGCATATTGGGAAATTGAAGGCAAAGATTGCCGCCCTTAGGGAAAAGAAAGAGAAGGCACAGGCTCATGCAAAATCAAGTGGCGGAGGCCCTGGATTTGAAGTCAAGAAATCCGGAGATGCTTCAGTCGCTTTAGTTGGTTTTCCAAGTGTTGGAAAATCAAGTCTGATATGTCAGTTAACCGATGTCGAATCTGAGGCTGGGAATTTTGCATTCACCACTTTAACTTGCATACCAGGAGTACTTCATCACAGAGGCGCTACTATCCAAATTCTTGATCTTCCAGGTTTAATCAAAGGAGCAGCGGAAGGAAAGGGGAGAGGTAGAGAAATTCTCAACGTAATCCGTAGTTGCGACATGGTCCTGTATGTTGTGGACCCTTTCCAGGATTCTCATTTCAATATTTTAGATATGGAATTATGGAAATCAGGGATGAGGCTGAATCAAGCGAAACCCCAAGTTTTCATCACCAGAACCGACCGAGGAGGTATCGTAGTAAGATCTACACTGGAACAAACTAACCTTTCTGATGAAGAGATTCAATCGATTATTCGAAGCTTTGGAATGGTATCTGCAAATGTAACACTTAGAACTGACGTCACAGATGACCACATAGTTGACACTCTTGCCGGAAATAGAATCTACTCAGAAGCAGTTGTGGTTCTCAATAAAGTCGATTTGGCTAGTGAAAAAGATTTAGAGAAAGCGAAATCAATGTTGCCTGAAGGTTGGCCTGTATTGCCGGTTTCGGCAAAAACCGGTCAAGGGATTGAGGAGATGAAAGACTTCATTTTCGATAATCTAAATTTCATGTCAATTTACCTAAAGCCACAGGGGCAAGAAGCAGACCTTATAGAACCTCTAATCGTCAAAAATACCTCAACTGTTAGGGATGTATGCGTAAAATTACACAGGGATTTTGAAAGAAAATTCCGTTATGCCAGAGTAAAAGGACCAAGTGCAAAGTTTGACTGGCAAAGGGTTGGATTAGACCATTTATTGATGGATGAGGATTTGCTAACAATTATCGTTAGAAAGTAATTATTTAGCATAAAACATCACTTCTTGTCTTGCGAATCATTCACCTACATGAGTCGCTACCGCCAATCGTGGAAGAGTCCGCTGACCTCCTCCCTCGCGCCGAGTTGCGAGCAATATTCGCCCACTTGAGAAGTAGGTCTGTAATTCTAATTTCAGTATTCTTCTTGTCATTTATAGTCGGATATCCAATGGCAGAATGGATGATTGAAATTCTACTTGACGCTGATGGATATAGGCCAGTTGGCGTTGAGATAATTGTGCTACAACCAATGGAAATTATTCTTCTCAAACTTAGAATCGCTAGCCAAATAGCTTTGGCAGCATTCATCACCACACTTGTCTGTGATCTTGCAATGAACGGAAGAAAAATCATTGCTGATGGAAAACGTGTATCAGTAGAATCTAGCGCCGGAGGATATTCGAGACTTCTTTTCGCAATTTTTAGCATAATATTTCTAGGATTACTAGGTTTTGTTTACGCACACGAGATACTAATTCCA
>CALEIW010000129.1 GCA_937876055.1 uncultured euryarchaeote | reverse complement strand
AGAACCTAGCAAAGTGGGCATTTGAACAAGTGGAGCCTCATATATCGTCATCATACGGTAATAAGCTCAAATTACATGCATTCCATGTTAGGGAGACCCCCAAGTCTTGGGCATCTTGGTATCCTGAATCTTAGGGTACCCTATGATTCATCTTTTTCGAACGAATCTGATGCGGCAGAAAGAATCCCTAGAATACGATGAATTTCATCATCTTTCGGTAAACCTCTCATTATTACACGAACTAGCGTTTCATCCATACCCTGTCTTTTGTGCTCTTTAGTTGGAATTAATTGTACCAACCTAGTAACTTCCTCCCTCAATATCCGTCTTAAATCGGGATCAAGTATTCTACCATCGGTTCCAGGTACTGGAGTATCAGATACACCAGTGAACCAAGAGAAACAAAGTACAGTAACAGCATGACTTAGGTTCAGGATCGGATAGCCTTCCCACGTTGGAATAGTTACCAACAGGTCGCATAATCGAAGTTGGTCATTTACCAATCCTTTACCTTCTGGACCGAATACTAGGGCGGACTTTCCTTCAACCCCTGATAAGCGGTCTGGTAGTTCATCGGGTAATAGGAAATGCCTCATTGCAGTCTTATCGCCATGCTCTCGCTTACCTGACGTCCCCACTACCAATGAACAGTCAGATGTGGCATCTTGAAGTGTCTCAAATCCCCTCGCTCTTTCTAGGACATACTGAGCATTCTTCGCTCTTTTCCTAGTCTCTTCAGTCCATTCTGTTGTTCGACCGACTATACGGAGATCAGTGATTCCGAAGTTCATCATACTCCTAGCGACAGCCCCGATGTTACCATCGTGTTCTGGAGTAACCAAGACTATGCAGAGATTGCTAGCAAAAGCGGGAAGAGGTGTCTCAGCGTAGTCGCCCATACCACTCAATCGGTACGGCGCTGGATGTAGCGAGTGATATATCCCGCTATCCAATTTCTCATGCGCTTGTTGTCACCGACATCTGTAAATTCCACAACAAGGTGTTTGTTGGTTTCGAAGTCATCTGTGAACTTATCTGGATAGATTTCCAATAAACGTAGGGCCCTAGTCTTGATGAATGAAGGTCGAATATTACCCATATTTCTCAGTCCTCTGCCAATTTCACTTCAAGAGGGAATCCTTCTTCCCTAGTACAAACGATTCGAATCTTTCGTGGTGGCTTTTGCATTCCACGGGACCAAATGACTTCGTTGACGGCTTGATCAATCCAAATTTCTTCGTCTTCTTGGATTTTCATATGCTGGGATACGTGGTTACGAATCTCTGCCATTGCACGGTTAGCGCGCTTTGTGCGTGGAACATTCCAAGCAGCGCGTAGTGGGATTATCATTTCCTTTACCTCAGCCATTAGAATCACCTCTGTAGTTTCGACCTGCGCCAGTGGTGACGCTTAGGATGGGTTGTAGTGTTTCTAGCAGTTCGAAGCATTACCCAAACAGGCACTCTTCGATTTTGCTTGGTGACTTTGTTTAGTCGCTGCTTCTTTCCAAATGGTTTGTGGCGCGCCATAAATTCACCTCAATATCTCGCTAGCTCTGGATGTCTTTCTTCTGCTTGTGGACGTACACTATGTGCACTTGCGTCCAAAAGCGCTTGACCGCTTGGAGTAACTACCTTTCCAAGAGTGACTGTTCCGGCAGTATTGAATGAATCTGTGATAAAGCCGGCGGCTAGGAGTTGTTGTAGAACTGTCCTAGCAACCTTTCTTGATCCTGCTACTGCGCGGTTAGGCTTGACGCCTCGATCCTTAGGTCCGCCGAATAACTGGGACATGTGATTGGTACCAATTGGTCCTCTCATTGCTACCTTACGAAGTACAGCCGCACATCGAACATACCACCAATCTTCTTGTTCGGGAGGCTTTTCTCTGTGAGTACCTGTCTTTACATAATCAGCCCACTCAGGGGCACTGATAGAGTCATTGTCTGCTAATCTCTGGGCGAGGTCCGCAATCAGAAGATCTGCTGGCACATCGTGATACGTCGTCATACACTCACCTTGTAGCGACCGGCCGACCTTGAGGCCGTATATAACGGTGATGACTTGACTGAAACATATAGCGGCTTGGTACTGCATTCTTACGGACCCCACACAATGGTTCAAACCACCCCATCGGTTCGGATTGGTAATGAGGAAGTCACTATCGAGGAACCCGAACATGCTTCGGACGATGATAGGTCTAGGTTTGGTATTGATTTTGGTACTATCCTACGCTGTTTTTTCAGCTACTGTGGATAGTGAATATTACCGATACGAGACTACTAATGATAGTGTGGAGTATGACCTTGAGATAGAAAGTGAAAATGAATCTTCATGGTATGTTTCAACCTCATCTTCTCCTACATGGGTCAATCTTACGGTGGTTAATGCTCCAAATGATGCAGAATTGATCATCACATCTACAAGTTCTACCTGGTTTCATTCCCCTTTGTTAGGTGAAGATGGAGATTCAGCATTCAATTGCAAGGAGTTTGATGAAATTTCAGATTCTTGCGAAGAAGCGTATGAACACAGAATGATGATAGACTCAGAGGAGGTAGTAATGAGAGGTAGAGCATCTCTAGATTTACCGATTAATGGAGTAGGCTATGTACGGGCTGATGATGCAGGGCTGGCTGAGACGGATGCCTTGAATTTACTATCCCAAGAAAAAGTAACCACAACCTGGTTAATCACGATTTATGTTGATGGGGAATTAGTATCCCCTGAAGGTATTGAACTTAGTTTTTCATTGACAGAGCACGAATTAGTTTCAATAACCGAATTCGAAATTGACCCCGTCCAAGAGACATTATACGGAATCGCTACTTTAGTTGGCTGCTTTTTCTTGTTAATAGCGGTACCAATGATGGTATATTTTGCGGGTATAGCCAAAGCGAGACTAGATGAAGAAAACCGATTAGAAGATCCTGCTCCTAATGAATAGGGTGATTATTTTCCACTCATCGTTTCAGAAATCTTATCCCTTGTTCATATTGCGATTGAGTTGTGTCAATGGATGCATTCGAACAGGCCGAGCGTTTTGTCACCAGTGGCGACTATGGTTCGGCGAAGTCGGAATATGAACGTATCATTGGTTCTGAATCCGATAATTCGGCAGCGTGGTACGGACTAGGAGTAGTTAACCATGCAGTTGGCGATGTTGAGGCGGCAATAGTGGCGTTTGAAAGAGCGTTTCTAATCAACAGATTTCACGCTCCTACCGCTGCCAATTTAGCCTTCTTATTTTCTCAACGAGATTCCGACCAAGCGTCAAAATATGCCAAAGCCGCTATTGAACAAGGATTGTCTAATGATGAATTACAGGCTTTAGCCTCACAAGTGATTGAAGATAAGGAAGTACCTGAAGAAGAGGCCCCTGTGATTCTAGCAGAGGCGGTACCTGTTGAAACTGAATCCCAATCATATAATTTGGCTGAAGATATTACAAGCTTGATTGAAGAGTCTGAATTCCAATCCGCAATGGAGTTAATTTCCCCTGCATTAGAGGGGAACTATTCTACTGATGCGATGATTTGGTACTATTGTGGATTATGTCTACATAACCTAGACCTAAGTGAAGACGCGATTCAATCATTAAATTACTCATTACAGTTAGACCCAGGATTATCCTTAGCCTCAGATTTAGTAGCTCAGATAGAAACTAAATTATCTGAGCCCGAACAAGAAATTGTCGAATTTACTCCAGTCGCCACAGAAGAAGTCACATATGCTGAATTTATACCAGAAGAGGAAGAAGACAGCTTAGAAATTTCATTAGAAGATACATTAGTAGTACTACAGCAGAAGGCCAAGGATTACACTCAAGAAGGTAATCACGCTCTTGCCATTCAAACTTGGAAAAAGATAATCCAAGATTATGGTTCAACCTATGATTCATGGTTAGGGATGTCCGAAGCTTTGGAGGGGGCAGGCCATGTTGAAAAAGCGAGCCAATGCAAACAAAAGGCTGAGGATTTGAAGTCACAAAAAGCTAATCCAACTACGGATGAAGTTGATGTGGATCTTGTAGCGGCTGCTGAAGATGCCAAAATGTCCGCAGCACAAAATACACCAATAGATGAAGAGAGTGTAAATGTAGCAATAGAATGGTACAACAAGGGTCTAACACTGTTAGGTGAAGAAAAGGGTGATCAAGCACTGAATTGTTTTGATAAAGCAATTTCATCCACCCCTAGGGATGAGCGGGAATTACGCGTGCGGATTTACAATGGACGAGGACACGCCCTACATCAATTGGGTAAATTTTCGGAGAGTATACAGTCATACCATCAAGCAATTTCTATGGACCCCACAATGGTTACTGGAAGAACGCTTTACAATATGGGTTCATCCTATGCGGCCATGGAACATTTCTCGGACGCAATCAAATGTTTCCAACAGGCCTTGAATAGGGAATTGGATAGTGAAGAAGCCCAATTAATTCAAACCCAAATGAATAGGTGTTCATTACTATTGAAAGAACAAAATAAATCTGCAAAACTTCAATCTTGACACTTTTTTATCCTAACAACAACGGATTTACTAGTTGGGGTGTTGCTTACATTCGCAGTCGAATTAAGAGGTATTAATTCATTTGCCTCGGGAAAATATGTGGCGATATTACCTCTAGGTATGTCATATTCTACCAGATACCATTTGGAGGAGTGCCGTAGTTCCCCTTCGAAAACAGAAATCAAATCCACTAGGTCACCGGCGTGAAGATTATTCTCTTTGGCATCTAATGGATTGATCATAACGATTCTTCTGCCTAATTTGATTCCTCGGTAGCGATCTTGTCCTGAATATACAGTAGTATTGTATTGGTCATGAGACCTTATTGTCATCATTACAAATTCATTAGAATGGGGTTTTATCCTAGTTATTTTATGGAATCTGAAGTTTGCTTTCTTAGTGTCTGTGTCGAAGGTCAAATTGTCCCTAGGTGAGTTTGGAAGATAGAATCCTGATTTATCCCTAACCCTGGAGTTGTAGTTATTGAAGCCGGGGATGGTTTGTTCGATTAGATCACGAATTCGGTCATAATCTTCGACCAAGTTATTCCAACCTAAATCACTCATTGAAACCCTTGATTCTAATGCAGATGCTATTCCCGCAACTATTGCAGGTTCTGACATCAAATCCGAGGAGGAGGGTTTCATGTGTCCCTGAGAACTATGTACTATACCCATCGAATTCTCTACTGTTACGAATTGATTCCCCCCAGATTGGATGTCGATTTCAGTTCTACCAAGGCAAGGAAGGATTAGAGATTTCTTCCCTGTAACTAAATGGTTTCGATTTAATTTAGTAGACACAAAAACAGTAAGTTCACAATGATTCATTGCCTCTGCGATTAATTTGGTATCAGACATAGCAGAAAGGTAATTTCCACCCATGGCTAGGAATACCTTACCGTTACCCTCTATCATTGCACGAGCGGCATTAACTGCATCATAACCATGGGTGTCTGGAGTACGTATCCCTGTGCTATCAAGTATGTTTTGTATCAATTTAGGATTAGCTATATGATTAATCCCAACTGTCCTATCCCCTTGCACATTCGAGTGCCCTCTGACTGGACAGACACCGGCGCCTTTCCGGCCAATGTGGCCACCTAGCAAGTGTGTGTTGACCATCTCTTGAATGGTTTCTACAGAGTTATGGTGTTGGGTAATGCCCATCGCCCAGCAGGTTATCAGTGAATTTGATTTGCCGACAATTTCAGCTATAGTTTCGATTTCTTTTCGAGATATACCACTAACAGATTCAATTTCATCCCAATCTACCGATTGAACAGATTCTTTGTAATTGTCAAAACCTGAGGTATAGGTGGAAATGAATTCTGGGTCAAAATGACCACTCTTTATCAGAAGATGATTTAGACCACGGAAAAATGCCATGTCGCCGTTGATT
>CALEIW010000128.1 GCA_937876055.1 uncultured euryarchaeote | reverse complement strand
GATCAATACGAAATCTATGCGGATACGATTCCATTCACTGATGTAGGTTCGCGAACCCCGGCCATGATTGTAGAGCGAGACGGCTCCACTCCATTCCAGCCTGGTGGACCAAATTCTGATGGTCGGCCAGGTGGTGGGCGCCAAGCAGATGTCTCTGAAGGTTCAATCCAAGACATTGTGTTGACCCGTTTATCCAACGGTCAGAACATCCAGCCAGGAACCATGATTTGGGTTGCAGTCGTTCCGATAGACAGTTCAGGGAACGCATGGACTTCTGAACTCAATGTCGCAACAGCTACTCCAATTGATGACAGTCAAACAGATCCGGGATTGCATCTTCCTGAAATATCAGGGATCAGCGCAAGTTGGAATGAAGACCGCGATGAAATCACAGTAGAATGGACCCAATCAAATGATCCAAAAGTGGTTGGTTACATCGTCCACTTGAACCCCGAATTCTACGAAGATGTACGTCAGGCATTCTATGAATTTGATATGGTTCAGGGAACACGTTCAACGGTCTCTCCAATGCCCTTGCCCGCCGAAGATAGAAACAATCCCGCTGCATTTGATCTCAACGGTACATGGTATGTGTCAGTGGTCGCCTATGACGGTGAGGTTACCCGATTCGGAGTGGTTCCGGTTGTGGTTGAAGATTGGACACCAGGCAATGACAATACCGAGGTCGAGATTGATGAGGAAGGCTCAGGCGAGTGGTGGGATAACCTCAGCGCTATGGAAGTGGCACTGATTGCACTCCTCACTGCAATGATTCTCTTGCTATCGATGGTAATCATCGGACGCATGCGTAAATCCAACTACAATCCACTTGATTATGCCACACCCAACTGGGAGTTGCAGAATGAGGATTGGAGTGACGATTCTTATGCTACACCGATGGCACCCGAGGTCGACTTTGGTGAGACACTGATGCCTGCAGCCGACTCAATTCGAAGTACGAGCATGCCTGCACCAGCTCCTCAAAACAACGTACCCATGGACGATTTGGAATCCTTAGCCGGAGACCTCCTCGATGCGCCAATGAACACGAAGTCGGATGATCCATTCAACCTCGACGAC
>CALEIW010000127.1 GCA_937876055.1 uncultured euryarchaeote | reverse complement strand
CCATCTTGTGAATCTTGCGTGTTTCATCATTGCTCCAATGATAAGCCATTTTCAGTAGATTTAGATAGTGGCCAAGGCCGTCTCTTTCCATCTTGGTGTGAAGTGCCTCATTATTGATAAAAATGTCACCCCACAGGTTTGCAGCGGTTCCTTTATGTCCTTTTGGTAGGTCGAAAATTTCCTTTGTTGTAGGTTCAAGCAATGCTCTCCAGACACGCGCAGGATTAACTGCCATAGTAACTTCAATTATTACTTCGCCCTCTTTCAGGCCGGTTCCAGTTTGCCATGAATCTTTGCCGAGATCTGCTAAGAACGGAAGGCACAGGTCTTGAATAGATAGGCTTGTCATAGCGTCAGCATTTGTCAATCCAGTATATGCTTCTCTCATTCTTCCTCTGTCGGCTCCACGAGAACCTGTCATTGTGCGCAGCTTGTCAATAGAAGTAGGAACTAGGAATCTTAAGTCAGTATAGTACACTAGCGGATTATCGTCCTTGGCTCCAAATATATGGGCGAAAGGTGCAGCGCCAGCGCCTTCACCGAGTAAATCCATAGGGTAAATCGTCTTCAATGCATTTGTTGCGATTGATTGAACTATTCTTCTCATCAAGCGCTCAGGTGCTTGAGAAATATCATCAAATGAATTCATATATTCTTCCATATCGATGATGTCGTAGCCTCTAACAGAAATGATAGAATGAACCGGTGGGCCAGTTACCTTCTTTTCGCCATCATGGAAATCTGCTTGACTAATCCAGCGAGCGCCCTTTGCTACATCGCTTGCAGCGACTAGGTCGGCATAGGCTTTGAATCTGCGGGTAACTCTATTCATGAAATCTGCCTGGTCAAGTTTAGTAAACACAGTAGCCTCATAATTAGATTTTAAAGCGTGATCTGCAACTTGACTTGCATTTACACAAGTTAACAGATTTCCTTGGTCGGTTGGATACATCAATAGTCTTCTTCTCTTTGAGGAGCCTCCAAGTGTTCCGACTTGTGGGTCGGTTAATATGTAACCTAAGCAAGCACATACTTCGAATAATCGAGAATATTTATCCTCATCACTAGCTCTAGCAATCCATTCATCGAGCCCTGGTTCAATACAATGGAATTCCAATGGCACCATTTCAGATCCTGCGCCAAACATTTGTCTAACTGTAGAAGAGCTCATCATTCCCATTAGAGAATACATAGAAGTTTTTCCAGTAGTCATGTATACGTCTGTGATTCCTTCT
>CALEIW010000126.1 GCA_937876055.1 uncultured euryarchaeote | reverse complement strand
GTGTACTACTGCTGTCGTTCCGTCCTCAATTATCTGTGACATGGTAATTCCGCGATGTCCGCCCTTTCTAACTCTGTGGGTCTAGAATCACTACTTTTCCCTAACTGAAAACTCGATTATGCCTAGGCAATGTTCAACACCATTCGATTTTTCGAAGGAATGTGAAAGTCAAGGGCCCAGATGACCTAGCGGGCATCGTCCTCAAGCCTGATGGAGACATGGACGATGCTCTCGAGCGCAAACTTGGACTGGGCGCTGTTGTCATAATATCACTCTCTGCTATGCTCGGTTCGGGTCTGTTCGTTCTACCAGCATTAGCGATGCTTGAGATGGGGGGTGGAACTAATCCCGTTGGCGGTGTCTGGCTCGCATACCTCTTAGCCGCAATAATCGTCTTACCTGCTGCCGTTTCAAAATCTGAGTTAGCAACAGCAATGCCAACTTCTGGAGGCTCATATGTATACGTTCAGAAGACATTTGGCCCGATGTTTGGAACTATTTCCGGTCTTGGATTATGGGCCAATTTCATGCTTAAATCCGCATTCGCACTTATCGGTTTCAAAGCGTATCTTTGGGTAATCGAAGAAATTGTGGGAATCAAAATCAACATCGAAATTGCCGCATTAGTTCTACTTGCAATAATTGTTGGAATCAACATCCTAGGAGTCAAGCGTATCAAAAAGGTGCAAACACCCATCGTATTGATTTCTGTGAGTTATCTGTTAGCATTGTGTGCCTACGCCTTGGTAACTGTAGATATGAACTGGGACAACGTATTTTCTAGAGAGGCGTTCGGTGCTGATTGGGAAGCAGTCGCCCGAACTTCGGCATTCGTATTCGTTTCTTATGCAGGTGTTACAAAGATCGCCGCAGTTGGTGGTGAAATCAAAGACCCTAGCAAAAATATTCCAAATGGAATACTTCTTTCTTTACTCGTAAGTACACTTCTCTACGTAATTGTGGCTTTGGTTATGGCTGCATCACTCGATCCGACTCTCTTCATGGACCCTGATAATGCAGGGTATGCTAGAGAAGATCCAGTCTACGTATTTGCAGAAGATATTGGTGGGAAAGAAATTGGGATCATCGCCGCTTTACTTTCAGTATTGACCATGACTTCCATGTCTCTTGCTGGGATAATGGCATCTTCGCGATTCCCTTATGCAATGGCCACAGACAACCTTCTTCCATCCTTCCTAGAAAAGGTCCACAAAGAG
>CALEIW010000125.1 GCA_937876055.1 uncultured euryarchaeote | reverse complement strand
CAAAGAGCGTTTTGAGAATGCTGGATTTGAGGTGGAGATTCCTACCGGAGGTGCGCGTCTGACCTTCCCTGGACAAGTTCTAGGTTGCAATTACTCAGGAGACGACCCCTCGATTGGTCACTACATCTTCCTAGGTTCAGGAGATTTTCATCCGATTGGATTAGTCATGCACACCGGCAAACCACTTGCCTTACTAGACCCTTACACTGGAGAAGCCAGCGAGTTATCCTTTGATCGCATCGAACGAATTCTAAGGCAGAGAATGGGGTTGATTTTCTCTGTCGATGAGGCAAAGTCATTCGGTATTCTCATCGGCGAGAAGCCTGGTCAAATGCGACGCAATCTCGCTATCAGAATGAAGCGGCTTCTCGAAAAACATGGACGCAAAGGTTACCTTCTCGCGCTAGACCATGTCGGCCCTGAACTAATCGACTTCTATCCCGTTGATGCCTTTGTCAATACAGCCTGCCCGCGTATAGCAATCGATGACGCGGTAAAATATGCTAAACCACTAATCACTCCCTTCGAATTGGAAGTAGCCCTTGGTGAAAAGCAATGGGAAAATGGTTACCAATTCGATGAAATCCCATAATCGGGATTGATTGAGTTCTCCCGCGCGCGGGTCACAGACGCCTGTGTGCGCGCGCGTTGGAGCAAATATCTCTAAGAACGGCGAGAGCACGACTCGCTTGAATGGCAGGATACCTCGACCGCATCGGAGCAGGCAAAGTCCTGCTGGATAAGGCCCCCTTGTCGTACGACTGGGTTCCGCCTTCTCTGATAGGTCGAGACGAAGAATTAGGCGAGATGGCGGGTATTTTCTCGCAAGTTCAGAACCATGAAACCAGTTGCCAAGCGGTTGTTATGGGACCGGTTGGCTCTGGAAAGACAGTTCTGACCCGTCGCTTTGCAGAAGATATTCAACGTCATCTCGAAGGAAGGAGAAAAGTCGTCATAACACACGTCAACTGTCGCAATCACCCAACTGGACCACAGGTCTTGCAACAGATTGCACTCAGCCTCGACGAACGGCATCCAGAGAGAGGATTTAGCCCGGGTGAAATCATCCAGTCTATTCGAAGAAATCTGATTACACACGATAGCCATCTTCTGTTGATTTTGGATGAGGCAGATGTCTTGGTTAATCGCGACCAATCAGATCTAATCTACAAATTATTACGAATCGATGAAGGAAAAGAAAATCAAGGAACTATTTC
>CALEIW010000124.1 GCA_937876055.1 uncultured euryarchaeote | reverse complement strand
TGTAAGGATGCTGGAATTCAAGGGGCACACCGTCATTAGAGAGAATCACGTAGGAGACTGGGGTACTCCATTCGGCATGTTGATCGAGCATCTCCTAGATTTGGGGGAAGACCGCGCTGCAAACGAATTAGGAGTAGGGGACCTGGATTCCTTCTACAAGCAAGCCAGATCAAAGTTCGTATCGGATGAAGAATTCGCTAATCGTTCGAGGAGCCGTGTAGTACTACTACAGGGAGGGGATGCTGAGACGCTCCGTTTGTGGCGCATTCTAGTGGACGAGTCAATGAGGTACTTCAACGAAGTTTACTCAATGCTCGGAGTCATGCTTACCGACGACGATATCAGAGGCGAGTCCAGTTACCAAGAACTGCTACCAGAGGTAGTTTACAGACTCAAAGAATCCGGAGACCTCGAGGAGAGCGATGGCGCAGATGTCGTTTTCCCGGGAGGTTGGGTTAATCGAGATGGAGAACCCCTTCCAATGATAATTAGGAAGGCAGATGGTGGTTACAACTACAGCACTTCAGATCTAGCGTGCATAATAGACAGGGTTGAGAGACTGGGCTGTGATGGATTCCTGTATGTTGTCGGGACTCCTCAGAAACAGCATTTCGAGATGGTATTCCAAGTAGCAAAGAAAGCCGGTTTCATGAGTCATAATCACCAAGCAGTACACGTAAACTTCGGATCTGTTTTGGATACTGACGGCAAGGTTCTGAAGAGTAGAGAGGGCGAGGTGATAAAGCTCCACGACCTTCTTGAAGAAGCAATAAGGCGTGCCGAGCAGTCCATAGATGACAAGAATCCAGATTTACTAGGCAAGGAAAGGGAAGAAGTCGCTCGAGCGGTGGGAATCGGCGCTGTGAAGTACGCCGACCTGTCAACCGAGAGGACCAAGGATTACGTTTTCGATTGGGAGAAGATGCTATCATTCGAGGGAAATACTGCTCCATATCTTCAATACGCATACGCCAGAATATCCAGTATCTTCAGAAAGTGGGGGGGCGACAGGGAATCCCTTACAACGAACCTCGAATCTCTAATGGAAAGCGAACTCAGCAACCTCAGGAGTGAAGAGATTTTACTTTCTAGAAGACTAGTGGAATTCCCTTCGATTTTAGATGACTCAGTTTCAACTTTCAGCCCCCATAAGCTCTGCAAGCACCTGCATTCAATAGCATCATCTTTTGCTTCCTTTTACGAGAATTGCGGAATACTCAAGGAGGATGATGAGGCAATTTCTCAGCGACGTCTTGCCCTGTGTGAAGTCACC
>CALEIW010000123.1 GCA_937876055.1 uncultured euryarchaeote | reverse complement strand
GAATCTTTGGTTCTTGATGGCGAAAATGGAATATTGATGGATGGTGATATTGTCTCGAAGATAGCCCACACCGAAGAGTTAGCGCATGAATTTGGTACGGAGGATAATTCCACCATAAGCGTAATGGATTGTAAGAGCAAAGCCATAATCCCTGGATTTGTTGATTCTCATACACATTTGCTGTGGGGAGGAGATAGAGCAAATGAAATGCAATTAAGGCATAATGGACTTTCTTATTCTGATATAGCAAAATCAGGCGGAGGAATCCAGAAAACCGTCCAATTCACTCGAAATAATAGCCATGATAGTTTGATCAAATTAGGTCAGAAGAGAATCAAAAGGGCATTGGATTTTGGTACGACGACTATGGAATGCAAAAGCGGCTATGGTTTATCAGTAGATTCTGAATTAAAATTATTAGAAGTCAACCAAATATTATCTGAATCAACCCCAATGGGTATTCATTCTACTTGGTTAGGAGCACACGATGTACCGAAGGGAATGGCCATGGATGATTATGTCGATGAATTAATCCATATCCAATTACCCGCAGTAGTAGATCAAGGATATGCAGATTACGCAGATGTATTTTGCGAACCAGGCTGGTTTTCGACTGAAGATACTGAACTAATTGTTAGGGCGGCTTCGGAATTAGGTCTACCCTCTAGACTTCATGTTGATGAATTTGTAGACGGCGGTGGCTTGCAATTAGGATCCGAACTAGGAGCAATTAGTGGTGACCATGTGGGTCATTCTTCGCAATCGGCTAGACAATTAGCATCTGATGCGGGAGTTATGCAAACATTCCTACCGGGTACGCCCTATATTCTGGGCCACAATTTAGAAACACCATTGAAACAGTGTATTGAAAACCAATGGGCTTTTTCTTTAGCTACCGATTTCAATCCTAATTGCAGAACCCTTTCTATGCCCTTTGTAGGAAGTCTAGCAACACATAGGTTAGGGCTCTCACCTATGGAAGCTCTAGTAGCAGTAACCCGGAATCCTGCTACAACACTAGTCAACTCCACCGAAGGAGAAGTAACTGGTTCGATTAGGGAAGGAGGACCTGCAGACTTGTTAATACTTGATTCGCAATACATTGACTCATGGTGCCAAATGCCAGGTGATAATCCAATTTACAAAACGGTAAAATCGGGAAGTATTGTAAATTCATAATATGTGAAACAATTCTCTCTTAGCCGGAAAAGTTTATTATCTAATTATTTAACATATTACATACACATACAAATTAAGAAAAATCGTAATTGTGAGGTTGTTGTCTGTAAAACGCTCTTGTCGTGACCTCACGTATCTCCGATAATCATGGTTATCGGCCAAAATATTTCGAACTATATGTTAGATAGGCTTTCAGTACTACGTTTTTACTAATATTGTAAAATAATTGTAATTTTACCCCTGCATAGACGGATTGATATGATTGAGTACTAGGAGAGAAACATGACTGAGGTTGTTA
>CALEIW010000122.1 GCA_937876055.1 uncultured euryarchaeote | reverse complement strand
GTGGTGTTCTCTATGCCTACAATTGCTCTGTAGCGAGGATCGTCGGCAATCTCAATCATGTACCATGGGACTCCTACATTTCGAACTGCGATGTGGGAAATATCCTCAGGGTATTCATGGAATGCAATCCCAATTTCCATTGTGTAGCAATAGGAATTGTGTACACCATAGTGCCAATCACAGAAGTCTCCTGTTGTTGGGTAAAGGTCAGACGATTGCATGGGTGCGTATGCAGTCATATCACCCATTACGTATCCGTGATATTCGAGATAGTCTTGGTCGGGGTTATCACAATTTGAGCAATGACCCCAAGGCCACAGTACCAATTCGGAGAAAGAATGCCAAGTCAGAGTGGCCTTGAATTCAGATGCACCATCACCGTCATCATCATTCATTTCTGTTAAGTCCTGAATGAATTTAGTCTCGGGCTCACTGTTGCCACCAAGCCAATCTTCATCGATTTGGCCATCTGCATCATCATCACTTCCATCAACATGATCTTCATTGATGAGGCCGTCACCGTCATTATCCTCGTAATTTACAGGCCCGTTGTAGACGTCATTATTCGGGCCTGAGGAGTAACAAGCACCTGGGAATAGAGGACCTGTTGCTCCGAGTGGAGCACCCCATTCATACTGGTAATTTCGATTCAAATCTACTCCATCACAAGATGGATCAACCTCTTCATCGATATCAGGAATAGGAGTTACACCGGTTACGGTATTGTCTCGTAGATTCTTTCTCCAACCGCTACGATAGCAATTCTCCCAAGCGGTTGGACCACAGTATTCCTCCATGTCATACCTTACTCCGTCTGTGTTCAACATTGGAATCAAGTATATCTCACGGGTATTGACCATGTCTGTGATGAACTGCTCAGAGAAATCTTCGTCGACACCTAAATCTCCTGGGCCGCATGCAATTCCATCTCCATTTGAGTCCTGAGCAGATGCATTCAAACTTAGACAATCACCATCATTGTCAATACCATCCCAGCCATCTTCATCGACTAGCCCATCACCGTCATTATCGACGCCCGCCATACCATAGTAGTAGGTCAACTGTTCCAAAAAGAACATTGGTACCTCGAAAGACATCCACTCCCGAGCATGGTGGTTTCCTACAAGCATGATGTCGGGTCTATCGACATAATTTCCGTTGTCGCCGTTGAATTCATTGTATTCCCCATCACCAACATTAGCGGTAATTTTCATCCATGGGCTTGCGTGGTTGTAGTACCACCCTTCATACTCGGTGGAAGCCATTTCATCACCTCTAGCATTTACTCCACCGAGGAGGCCTTCGTGAAATTCTAGGAAGGATGGATTTCGGTCAGCGAGGAATTGCATCCTTTCCTTCATCGAGAAATAATCATGGTAGGAACGAAATTGTAACTGATCATTTGATTCATGAGCCCAAGGGAAAATCTGGTTGACATAATCATCCGACCATATATCCTCAGGAGCAAGGCCTGATTCGGCGTCTTGAGCCGATACTGGAGTAACCATTGCAATCGGAGCTGCTACGGAAAGCAGAAGTGGTAAAATTAGCGCTATAGCGGGTATTCTGCGGGCTCGATAAACCTCCTCAGAGGCCGATGATGAATTGCTGCTCGCCATGGGAACATGTTCTCGACATCGCAGTGGGTATTCAACGTCTCGCAACTCGGTCCATAGGACCGACGGGGGATTTATGTGGGGTTGGTCAACGGCAAAACCATGCAAGATGGCGAAGAGACCTCCGCTGAGAGCACCGGATTTCCATCAGATATACTGAATGATTTCATGGCTGGAGACGAGATTCTTCTCGGATTTTCAGGTGGCACAATAGGGGTAGTAGTTGGATTAATCGTAATCTCTGTCCTCGGTGGAATTATCTCTAGAAGATTCCTATTTCCGAGAATTATGGATTTAATTTCGAAATCTGAGAGAATTGATGGCAAAACCTTGCTTGCTCCAAAATCACTCGGCTGGATGATGGGATTCCTCATCTTCTCAGAAATGATGTCTTGGTTGCAAAACAACTCAGAACCAGTATGGGATTCTTCAATCGCTGACAACGCTATTGAGTGGTCTTTCACTTTATTCCTTCTTGGAATGTTACTTGCAGCATATCGCTTAGTGGATTATCTGGACGCATTTATTGTAGTCGAAGGAGAGGAGAATGCGGCTAGCAGGCGCTCACTTGCGAGTGTCGCTGAATCGGTTGGACATCTCGTTGTTGCACTTCTTGCAGCATTCGTTGTTGCTGGTCTTTTCGGACTAAATTTGAATGGTTTAATCGCCGGTTTGGGTATCACTGGTCTTGCACTAGCATTGGCTGCAAGAGACAGTGTTGCAAACATCTTCGGAGCTATTTCGATAATCATCGACCAACCATTCAACGTTGGAGATTGGATTCTTGTTGATGACATCGAGGGTGAAGTGGTGCAGATTGGTCTGCGTACCACATTAATCCGATCCTCAGCAGACACTCTGATTACCGTTCCAAATTCAAATCTGGTTAATTCACCGGTTGAGAATTTTAGCCAGAGGAGATTTAGAAGAATCCAACCAAAATTTGAGTTTGAAGCAGATTCTGATCCTACTTCTTTGAAGGATTTTTGTGACAAATTATTGGCTAAGGTCAAGGACGACCCGAGGGCGGTTAAGGATGACGATTCTTGGGTGAAAGTAAACGCATTCGGCCCTTCGAAGGTAACCGTGTCTTGCAACTTCTATTCTGTACAATCTTCTTCATCCCAACGCGAAATGACCGAGGACTTGCTACTGCTTGCCAAGGAAATCGCAAAAGATTGCAGTCTAACATTCCATGAACCGCGCCTACGTCGCTGAATTAGAGGGAGTGCGATTTATGACAATACTGGTACTGATTAGGCACGGCCAATCAGTGTGGAATGCGACTAATCGCTTCACTGGTTGGACTGATGTCGAACTCTCAGAAAAAGGAGAGGGCGAGGCTGCGACTGCTGGAGAACAATTAGCCCATGTTCGCTTTGATGTTGTACATACTAGTGCATTAATCCGCGCTCAAAAGACTGCTGAAATTGTGATGAGCAAGAACCGAGTGTCAGGAGAAATTCCTACCAAACGAGATGAGCGATTGAATGAGAGGCACTATGGTGATTTACAGGGTTTGAACAAGGCCGAGACTGCAGAAATCCACGGAGCAGAACAAGTCCATATCTGGAGACGTTCATTTGACGTACCTCCACCAGGAGGTGAATCATTGGAAATGACCGCTGAGAGAACAATCCCCTACTTTGTCGAGGAAATCATTCCTAATCTTGAGGCGGGAATGAATGTCCTCGTAGCCGCACATGGCAATTCATTACGTTCAATCGTAATGCAAATTGAGGAAATTTCGCCAGAGGAAATTACCAAGCTTGAGATTCCTACTGGAGTTCCTATGTATTACGAATTTGACAACGGAACAATTAGTCGATTAGAGTAATCAATGGATTGACTCTTCGGCTGGTGGTGCCGCTGAGTGATATCGATAACGGAGAAATATTGCGATTGCGATTAGAACGATAGGAGTTGATGGAAATAACATATCTCCATCGTTTGCAAGTCTGACCCAATTTGCTAAACCCATTCCACCGAGGATTCCAGACATTGTTGAAATTGCAGATAGAATTCGAGAATTGAATAGAGACTTCTGCAACAGTGGAACTTTCTCGATGATGGTAACTGCCGGTTCTGGTCTACCCGATTGATGAGATACTGCCTCTACGACATCAAGCATTGCTTGCTCATATTCCCAAATAACCACTCCACCTGTGTGAGCACTAAAGGAACGCTTACTACACCACTTTTGGGGTGCTTTAGACGACCAGCCATGAATCAAAGCAGCCCTTAATTGGCTTATTTCTAAATCGGTTTTTGAATCATAATGTAGGCGAGATAAGTCATGCAGTAGGCTTGCAAGGTCACGAATTGCTGGAAGATCTAAGTTGGTTTCAATGAGACCGTGAGCAAGCCTAGAAGGTCCTAGTCTGATTGTCATCCTACCCTTCTCATCTTGAGAGAACATACTGAAACGAACATCTCCGAGACTGAGCGTCGCTGGTGCCCCTCGAGTAAATGGTGCTCTCCAAAGAGCAGAGGCTTTCAGCCGTTGTTCGATTTCTCCAAATCTCTCATTCCAGCGCTTTTGGTCGGGAGGATTTGTCCATTCCTCTTCTGCAGCTTTGTGATAATCACCTAGGTTAGCCCCGCAACGGTAGATGAGTGCTTTCGCCGACTTCAAATCATTACGCTGAAGATGATCCATGAGAACTGACTTTGCATCCGTAATTGTCGCTTGGTCTCTACGTAGTAGAATTAAATCCAATTCATCATACTGAAAGCCTCCACAAGGGATGTTGGAACCTTCTGGAGCGATACGGGAGCGTGGTCGAAGATTCGGTCCCCCCCATGGTTGTACCTCGGCTATCCAATTACCATCCGCCGCCTCTATGTGGTATACTGGCCCTCTATCCGTGGCCTCTACTCGAATACTGCTTACTTCAGCCGGAACTTCTCCCCAGGATTCCAATCCATCAGTTGCAGTATTCCAACCTTCAACAGTGGCAAGAGATTCCTCTGGCTCAAGCAGGTTTAGTCTGAATCTAATTCCTCTCATTAAATGAGCTGTGAAGCCTGTAGGGGCCTCTGTATCACAATCTACCTCCACCATTGCGGCTGGACGCCATGCGCTGTTGAAGGCTGAATCAGACTGCGACACGACCTGCCGAAGCGCAATGAGGGCTTGATGGAATCGGTTGGAGGAGTTCTTTACATTCCAAAGGCTTGATTCGGGATTGGCTAGACGATTGGCTATGATGGAGGCACCGGTTGAGATGCCGTTAGCCGTCGATATGGATGGCACACTTATTCTGACGGACATGAGTGTTATGAGCGCTAAGCGTGTGTTTCTCCGTAAACCATGGACGATATTTTCGACTTTATTTCTTGAATTGACTGGAAAGAGAGCGAAATGGAAGAAGAATCTTGCTCGACAGCTCAAATTTGACCCTGATGAATTACAGTACCACGAAGCATTTGTTGACTGGTTAACCGGGGAAAGTGCTAGAGGAAGGAAACTCATTTTGGCAACTGCATCAGACCGATTGGTGGCTGAGATAATTGCAGCACATGTTGGTCTATTTGATGATGTAATGGGGTCGGACGGAAACATCAATCTGAGAGATCACAAGAAGGCTGAGGCATTAATCGCCAGATACGGAGAGAAAGGATTTGGCTACGCCGGAAATAGCGTACATGATATTCCGGTTTGGAGTCATGCAGGACAGGTAATCGTGGTAAATCCCGAGAGAGGTCT
>CALEIW010000121.1 GCA_937876055.1 uncultured euryarchaeote | reverse complement strand
GCAAAGGATAGCCAACTGAAGGTGCAATTTGCAATACTTCGTCGAGCCCGCCGGTTACTTCCTCGCCAGGAATTACGGGGACCCCAGCCTCTTTCATAGTAATGCGAGCAGTCATTTTGTCTCCCATTTTGGTTATTGCATCAGGAGAAGGGCCAATCCAGATTAGGCCTGAATCCATTACAGCTTGAGCGAAATCCGCACGCTCAGACAAAAATCCGAATCCCGGATGAATTGAATCGCAGCCTGTATCGATTGCAATTTGCAGAATCTGTTCTTGATTGAGATAGGTCTCAGAAAGGCCTTCTCCCTCAAGTTGTACTGAGATATCTGCTAATTCGGTGAATAGTGTACCTGCATCGTTTGAAGCATAGATGGCAACTCCTTCTATGCCTGCTTCACGGCATGCACGTAGGATACGGCATGCTATCTCACCGCGGTTTGCGACGAGAGTACGCTTTAGCATCGAATCACTCCTCAGATTTCCAGTTAGCACTTCGCTTTTCCAAGAACGAAGTCAAGCCTTCTTGTCCTTCTTCGCTACCACGCATTCTGCTAGTAAAGTCGAGTGTCCATAAGCGGAGTGACTCATCATCTCCGCTCCATCTATCGAATCCTAGTGTCAATTCCTTAGCCGCAGTAACTGCGCATGGACCGGTGGACAGAACTTCAGAAATGATTGCTGATTCGTCTAATGAATCATCTACGCTGTCAATCATTCCGATACGAAGTGCTTCGATTGTATTCATTCTGCCGGCTAGCATTGCATGGCGGCGGAAATTAGCACTGCCCATTCTCCTGTAGACATATGGCCCGATTACTGCAGGCAGGATACCCAACTTTCCTTCTGATAATGCGATCTTAACTCTCGAATCACAGATTACGTGGTCTAAGCATGCAATCAATCCTGCACCGCCGCCTAGGGCAACCCCCTGAATCTTACCGATTGTGAAGCATGGATGAGACCAAAGGCCGTTGAATAAGGAATCGAGTCTCTCAGAATCTCTTCTATTCTCTTCAGGTGTATTTGCACCAGCATCTCGCATCATATTGATGTCTGCTCCAGCGCAGAAATGCTTGCCTTCTCCCGACAAGACAAGGACTCTGAAGTATGGCTCACCATCTTCAGAAGTGAGTTTTCCAGTGACTCCAACAGAGTTCTCTGCTGTCCAGGAAAAAACCTCGATTAGCTCTGAAATCATTTGAACATTCAGTGCGTTATATTTGTCGGGTCGAGCCAATGTAACCCTAGCTATACAGCCATCGGTTTCCAATTGAATAAGTGAAGTTGTGGGTTGATTATTCAT
>CALEIW010000120.1 GCA_937876055.1 uncultured euryarchaeote | reverse complement strand
CTCCGAGTATCTCATCTTGGGGAATAATGCACCTTGGTCGGACTGCAAATGCAACAATTTCACTCGAGGGAAGCAGTGACCCAGAAGGCGATCAACTAACCTGTTGGATTGAAACAAATTACGGTTTCTCTACGGCAACCGATCAGGGATGCCCGATGATTTTTGACATAGATTTCCCGGGTGCACCAACCCAGTTTACTCTGACCATTTACCTATCAGATGGAAATAACCCAGACGTAACTTGGAGTTTTGATGTAAAATTATTCAATGAAATTCCAGAGCCAGAATTTGAGATATTACGAGCCGGCGAGACATCAGATAACCTCATCTTATTCGATGGCTCGATGGTGGCTGATCCTGAAGGCGATGAGGTTCGATTTGAATTCTGGAGTGACTTAGATGGATTGCTTACTTCCGGCGTAACTCCGGACGATGAAATCGAATGGCAAGGTTGGTTGACCAAAGGATTGCATACAATTACCATGTACACCAGTGACGATAGACCTGGGCACGTTAGCACATGGAACTCAATAACTGAACAAGTAAGCGTGAACAACTCGGCTCCGATTTCAGTCATCGCTCAACCAGCTGATCAGACACTTACCGATTCTAGTGAAGTCATTCGCTTTGATGCCACAGGTTCAGGAGACTGGGATTTGGCTTGTAGCGATTTACCAGACAACGGTAGTGGCTTCGTTTGCAGTCCAACCGCCGCATCAAGCAAGGATTTGGTAAGTGTAGTTTGGACTTCAGATAGAATGCTAGAACCGATAGGAAGTGGATGGGTTATTGATTCCAGATTGCCAAAAGGGTATCACACATTGACCTTGACTATAGACGACGGCTCATCAGAAGTAGACACTTCATCGATAGTTGTACGAGTCGAGGAATCAGCTCCAGTCCTTATCCTAGATTCACCTATTCCTGACGTTGAAGTCTATTCAAATTCTCCAGTGTTATTCGATTTCAGACAGTCATTTGACCCGGATGGAGACGAGTTCACGGTTACGGTAACCTCGGACCTATTAGGTGAACCAATTCTACAGGATAAGACAAATGAATACTGGTACAACGACTATCTTCCCGCGGGTGAACATCGACTAACTTTCGAACTAAGGGATTCAACAGACCGGGTACGCACTCACACTCAAACTCTATTCGTAATGCAGACCGGACCCGTTGCAATAATCGATGGATTGCTCGATGGTCAATACATTCCTCCAGGTTCTACGATTACTCTAGATGGCTCTCAATCATTTGATTACGACGATGATATAGTTCTCTACCAATGGACCACAGGAGACGGTCAAACAATTGGTAACAGGGAAATTATCGAAGTCGAATTTACTCCTGGACCTATTCGAATTGACCTGCTAGTCAAAGACTCGAGAGGAGCATCTTCGACCACATCGGTCAATCTGACCATCGGGGCATCTTCACCGATTCTAAGCCAAATGATGATTGTACCAAATGAGATCGAAATGGACAGTCCAACTCAAATGAGAATCACGGTCAATCTCGAAGACGCTGATGGTACTACTCAGGTGGTTACAGGAGTGATGAAAATTAGTGGTTCAGAACTGACTTTAATTTTCCAAGACGATGGTACGCGAGGCGATGATATCGCCGGAGATGGAATTTGGACTTATGTCGGTACTTGGCTAATCGAAGAAGAGGGTTGGGTGAATGTTGAGGTATGGGCGGTAGATGGTGAATTCACCAGCCCTGCCTTGATAGAAACTATCTCAGTCGAGGAACCCCAAACTACCTCCTTAGTATCATGGATAGCGGGTAGTGGGCTTCCATACCTTATTGCCATAGTAGGGGTGCTCATATTGCTTGGCATGGTCTATCAGAAAAACAGGAATGAACCAATACGCCGAGATCTGGAG
>CALEIW010000119.1 GCA_937876055.1 uncultured euryarchaeote | reverse complement strand
GTAAACAGCGGGGGTAACTATGACCCTCTTAAGGTAGCGTAATACCTTGTCGCTTAATTGGCGACTTGCATGAATGGCCTAACGAGAGTCCTACTGTCTCCGCGGTACGTCCGGCGAAATTGACATTACTGGCGCACAGTCCAGTACCTTCAACCTGCAAGCGAAGACCCCGTAGAGCTTTACTGCAGCCTGGCGTTGTACAATCGCACTTCATGTGCTGAGTAGACGGGAGATGCTGATCCACGGGACGCCAGTCCCGTGAGTAATCAAACATAGAGACACCGTCCTTGGAGTGTAATTGTACTCACTCTTCATGAGAACACCGCTTGGTGGGCAGTTTGGGTGGGGCGCCACGCGCTCGAAAATATAACAAGCGTGCCCAAAGGTCAGCTTAGGTGGTTCAGTCTCCACCGTTAACCGTAAGGGGAAAAGCTGGCTTGACTTGAATCGGACCAATAACGATTGAAGATGCGAAAGCACGGCCTAACGAACCAATCTACCTCATTTCTGGGGGTGATTGATAACAGAAAAGTTACCTCGGGGATAATTGAGTTGTCACCAGCAAGAGCACACATCGACCTGGTGGCTTGCTACTTCGATGTCGTCTCTTCCCAACCTCCTGGTGCAGCAGCTGGGAAGGGTGGGGTTGTTCGCCCATTAAAGGGGATCGTGAGATGGGTTTAGACCGTCGTGAGACAGGTTTGTTGCTTTGCGGTTGAAGCGTGTAAGATGCCTGATCGGAAGGGCCCTTTAGTACGAGAGGAACGAGGGCTCGGAGCCACTAGTTTACCAGTTGTCTGGCAAGGCAATGCTGGGTAGCCACGCTCCAGTGGATAAGAGCTGAAAGCATCTAAGCTCGAAGTCATCCGAAAGACGAGGCATCTCAGGGGACTCGTAGAAGACGAGTTTGATAGACAGCGGGTGTAAGCACCGAGGTTCGCCGAGGTGTTCAGCCCAGCTGCACTAACCCCCCGAGCATTCATCTTTCTACTCGCCCACACTAACACTTTTTGTGGGCCTCTGTCCAATAGGCAATTTCGATTCTATCACCAATTCAATTCGAAGGAGAGTTGTGCACGGCCAAAGCGGAGGGGTAATACCCGGTCCCATATCGAACCCGGAAGTCAAGTCCTCCTGCGTCGTTTACTGTACTGTGGTGCGAGAGCCCACGGGAAATTGCGTCGCTGTGCCACTCTCTTTCACCTCCCCGCATCAACATTCATTCACTATGGGCGAAGCCATACATACAGAACAACACAGGTGAACCTATGGGAATCTCGACTGGAGACATACTTGGACACGCCCAAGTTGGTGTGTATCTGAGTGTCATTGGTGATGTTTTGTTTCATCCTGCATCTTTGGATAAGCCCGCCGTTGAAGAATTGCAATCTGCATTTGATTTAGAGTTACATCCATGTTTTATTGGTGGTTCAGCATTGCTAGGTTCTTTGGTTCGTGGAAACAAAAATGGATTAGCGGTAGCAGATATCGCAACTGAAGCAGATCTTGATGAATTAACCAGTTTCGGCGATATTGTAGTTCTAGAGAGTGGAGTAAATGCTGCAGGAAACCTTGTCACTTGCAATGACCACGGTGCAATAGTTAGTCCAGTCATTCCCGGCCCTGGTGCCGAAATGATTGGCGAGGTTCTGAAGGTAGATACTCTTCGTACAAAAGTCGCTAGTCAGGAAACAGTTGGGTCATTGACTGTAGCAAATAACAAAGGAATCCTTGCTCATCCTGATATATCTGCAGAAGAGGCAGAAAAGATTGCAGAAATTATGCAAGTTCCCGTGATGGTAGGTACGGTTTGTTTCGGTTCGCCTTACGTCGGTGCCGGATGTGTAGCAAGTAATTCCAATGCACTCGTGGGCTCAGGTTCTACCGGACCAGAATTAAACAGGATAGAGGATGCTCTAGGCCTTATTTGAAACTAAATTGCTGTAGGGGCGACATGGTCGTCTTCTTTGTCATCCTTGGACCGAACTCGATTCCACACATTAGTCATCAATTCATCATGATGTTCTTTACAATAGTGAAAGCGACGATATGCTTCACGGAAAGAATAGGCTTTTTTCCCAGTGGCTACAAGGAATCCTTCGGGAGAGAGTCGGCTAATCTTTTCCCCCTCAGCTTTGCATTCTGGGTAATCGCAGGTCGCCATGGGTCTTCCTCATGTGCTACTCAGTTTTGTGTTCTTCGGGTTGAATGATTACCAATGGGGAATTAGCCTCGACGCTATCCCCTGGTTTGCAATTAACTGCAGTTACGGTTCCTGATAGGGGGGCTTGAATTTCATTTTGCATTTTCATAGCTTCTAGGATCATTACCACATCTCCTTCAGCGACGTTAGTGCCTTCTTCAACAGCTATCGAGACAATCTTTCCAGGTATAGTAGAGGAAATAGTTCCCGATTTTTTCCCCCTTCCTTTTTTTTTCCGTTTACTACCTGATGATTCCCCAACAGAACCACCTTCGATCTCTATGCTGAAGATCTTTCCTTCTATGGAAACATTCCATACTTCTTCTTGCTTTTCAAGTTCGACTTCATACTCCTTACCGTCGACTTTGACTTTGCGTTTTTTCATTTTATCACCTAGTAGTGCTTCTGCGGGTGCGGGATCGAAACAAATTTCTCCTTCCAATTAGAGACCTTCTGTGATCGCGAGACCAGGCTTCTCCTCCATCTCTGCCTTTGGAGGATTGTAATGCCTGCCCCTCTGCTTCCTCTAACAACACTGCCAGTATAGCAGCAGCCCGCAGTTGGTCTTTTTTCCGAGCCATAATATACCTCACAAGGGAATGTTGCCATGTTTACGAGCAGGTCTGATTTCTTCTTTTTCTAATAAGGCGCCCAGTGCTTTAGTCAGTTTAGCCCTAGTCTCCCTAGGCTGAATGACATCATCCAGGTAGCCCAGGGACGCCGCTCGATATGGATTTGCGAATGTGTCCTCATAATCATCGATTAATCTCTTACGCTCTCCTTCAGGATCGCCTGCAGAGCCTATTCTGCGCCGATGAATAATCTGCACAGCACCTTCAGCGCCCATAACTGCAAGTTGAGCCGAAGGCCAAGCAATATTGTAATCGCCTCTAATGTGTTTACTACTCATGACATCGTATGCCCCACCGTATGCTTTACGTGTAATTACTGTTAATTTTGGGACGGTTGCTTCAGCGTAAGCATAGAGTAACTTTGCACCATGACGGATGATTCCTCCCCACTCTTGACTGGCCCCGGGGAGAAAACCAGGAACATCAACGAAAGTTAGCAAAGGTACGTTGAATGCATCACAAAATCTTACGAATCTAGCGGCTTTTACCGAGGCATCGATATCCAAGCAGCCCGCCAAAACCTTTGGTTGATTGGCAACAACTCCAATGGTATGCCCCCCAAGTCTTCCGAATCCGACTACAATGTTTCCAGCAAAATCTGATTGTACCTCTAAGAATGCTCCATCATCTAGGGTTGCTTCTATTGCATCTATTATGTCATAAGGAGTAGTTGGATCATTGGGTATCAACTCATCCAGAGTTTCACAGTCCCTATCAAGAGGGTCTGAAGTGGGTTTTATGGGAGGTTTTTCGAGGTTATTTAGAGGCAACATTGCAACTAAGTCTCTTACCAATTCTAGCGCATCATCATCGTTATCAGCAGTAAAATGAGTTACTCCTGATCTAGTTGCATGCGTAGATGCTCCACCTAAGTCCTCGAAGCTAACTTCTTCATTTGTAACGGTCTTGATGACCTCTGGGCCCGTGATGAACATGTGAGCGGTCTGGTCAACCATTACTACGAAATCGGTAATTGCAGGTGAGTACACAGCCCCACCAGCACAGGGGCCCATAATTACCGAAATTTGCGGTATAACTCCGCTTGCTCTTACATTTCGAAAAAATATCTCAGCGTACGAACCTAGGCTAGCAACTCCTTCTTGAATTCGAGCCCCGCCACTATCGTTCAATCCAATAACAGGGGCTCCAGTCTTTAGTGCCATATCGAGTATTTTGCATATTTTTAGTCCATGCATCTCACCTAATGAACCACCATATACTGTAAAGTCTTGAGCAAAACAATACACGGTTCTACCATCAATGGTGCCATGTCCACATACTACTCCATCACCTGGAATGACATTTCTATCCATGTCGAAATCTCGACATCTATGTTCCACTAATCCATCAACTTCTACAAATGAATCATCATCTAATAATTGTTCTATTCTTTCACGAGCAGTCATCTTCCCACGGGCGTGTTGGGCAGCGATTCGCTTCTGCCCTCCTCCTGCTTCTGCCTGTGCCTTGCGGCGGCGCAAGTCATCGATACGTTCGTTCACGCCTGACATGGATGAGCATACAACGAGTCAAAGCCGCCCATGAGCATTCCTAATGATAGAATACCGAGCAAAATGTTCCAATCGGTTCATTGAAGGGTATCACAGATGTCGGAAGAACGACTTAACCATGCGGATAGTAGTCGCCAAACCCGGCCTTGATGGCCATGATAGGGGCGCTAAAGTAATCGCTAGAGCCCTAAGAGACGGGGGTCACGAGGTGATTTACACGGGTCTACGTCGAACTCCTGATGAGATCGTTCGTATTGTAATTGACGAGGACGCTGGTGCAGTTGGCCTTTCGTCACTTTCTGGTGCTCATTCAGTACTAATTCCAAGAGTTTGTGAAGGCTTAAGGGCGTCCAAGATGGATAATGTAATTGTATTTGCAGGTGGAATCATCCCTGAGCATGACCGAGCAAGTTTGTATGATGTGGGGGTTAGGGCAATTTTTGGTCCAGGTACAACCTCTACAGAAATACTGGAATTTCTTTCTACAATCGAAGAACGCTCCGAATCTGGAGACCCAGTAGGGGTTGGAGAAGAGGCTGGGTGGCACTGGTGAGTGAATTAGATGACCTGTTAGTTGAAGCTCGCTCTGGTAATCGTCGTTCACTTTCTAGACTACTTACACTTGTTGAAGAAGGTCATAATCCTCCAATAGAAAGAGGGATTGGCTCATCTTTGGGAATAACTGGACCTCCTGGTGTAGGAAAATCATCTCTAATTGGAAAAATGATTGATGTATGGGTCGAGCGAGGAGAGTCAGTAGCAGTCCTAGCGGTCGATCCTTCATCTCCTCGGAGCGGAGGTGCTCTTCTTGGAGATAGGATGAGAATGACAAATGCAGATTCTTCAGATTTAGTATTCATACGCTCACTTGCCACTAGAAACCATCCCGGTGGATTGATGGATTGTTTGACACCTATGGTTGCCATCCTATCTGAATGTGGTTGGGATAATATCCTAATCGAGACAGTAGGTGCGGGTCAATCAGAGATTAGAGTGGTAGCATTCGCAGATAGAATTCTGCTAGTGGATGGACCTGACAGAGGAGATATAATTCAAGCGGAGAAGGCAGGAATTATGGAACTTGCAGATTTGATTGTAATTAACAAATCAGATTTGCCTGAAGCAGAAAGAGCAGCAGAGGCAGTGAAATCAGCATTGTCGGTCGCAGAAGATGAATTCACTCCAGAGGTTCTATTGGTTTCCGCCCATTCAGGAATGGGCGTTGAAGAATTGATAGTTCAACTAGAAAACACAACGACATCTTCCGAAAGAGAGAGGCTAAGGGTTCGTGAACGTTTGATTTCGGCTTGGGATTCAGCCCTACTTACTTCATCAAAATTAGATGATATTTTGCAAGCCCTTGAAAAGGGAAGTATAACTTTGCTCGATGCAGTAAATAGCATTCGTAAGGATGGTTGAATGATGAGTGAAATACCAGTTGATATCGATCATGCTAAGCACTCTGTGGGTGGAGCAGGTGGGCACTGGTTTCGCCGTGGGACTCATATTGCAATGTGTATTATCCCATTCGCATACTATCTTTGGGGAGATGAAATCGCAGGATTTGTGAATCTCACTCCTCGTGAATTCGTTATCGCAGTATTGGTGTTCTTTGTCCTAATTGAGGCAATTCGAGTAAAGATGAAAATCGTAATCGTTGGCCAAAGAGAATACGAAGCAAACCAAATTAGTGCGCTAGGTTGGGGTGCTTTTGCGGTGTGTCTTGCACTGATTTTAGCCTCCCAAGAGGGAGATGGTCTAGAGGCTGGAAAATATACCATCCCATTGATTTGCGGCTTGACCTTTGTTGATCCAGTTATGGGCGAGGTGAAAAGAGCGAAGAAAGGCATGAAGGCGGCAATTTTCGTTGGTCTTTCAGTCTCATATACTGTTTGGATGGCATCTGTGGTCTTATTTTCCACCCCCTTGATTGCAGCTTTTTTTCTAGCGCCTCTTACTGTGGCGGGTGAAGTTCCTAGAGTTAGTTGGATAGATGATAATGCTACGATGATTTTATTCCCTCTGATTCCTATATTATTGGTTCATTGGATATTCTGAAGCCTGATGCCGAACTGCAAAAATCTAGTTTATTGAGAGTCACATTTACAACCCGATTTCTTCTGCGAAGGGTGATAGACATGGCCGAGTCAGAGAAGTCAGAAGGGATTGTAGAGTCTCCTCTTTCACAAAATTTCTACCTATTTGTTTGGGCATTGGCCTCAGTAGCGTCTTTTGCAATATTCATCGCCTTCCCTGTTTGAAACTAGATTGCTAACTTTTTTCTATTCAAACACATCAATTTGATGGTGTAATCACCCCCGTGGTCTCAATATGTGCGGTATCGCTGGCTTACTCGGTAACGGTAGCCTCGAAGATGCTATTTCAATGGCCAGTGCAATAGGGCATAGAGGTCCAGATGGTTCTGGAGATTTCCAAGCAAGTCTAGAGCAGACAGATGGTTCAGTGGCATTTTCACATGCCAGATTATCAATAATTGACCTAGATGGTTCTCAACAACCGATACATAGCGATCATGGTTGTGTATTGATGGTTAACGGTGAAATTTACAATCATAAAATAATTAAATCTGAATTACAAGACTATCCATTTCGAACAGCAGGTGATTCGGAGACGATATTGGCTTTGCATAGAGTCCATTCTTGGAATCAACCAGCTGGAGATAACCCCGCTCAGAGACATGTCGAATGGGTTTCAAAATTAGATGGAATGTGGGGTTTTTCTCTTTGGGACCCTTCTGCTAATGAATTGATACTCTGCCGAGATCCATTTGGAATTAAGCCATTAGTCCGAACTCAATTGTCTGATGGCACCTTACTCTTTGGCTCGGAAGTAAAGGCCTTCAGGGGTCATCCTGAATTTTCTGCAAAACCGGATATTTCTGCTCTTGCTGTTAGGTTGGCTTACGAATATCCACTAGACCAAACAACACTATTCCAGGGAGTTACATCGGTAGGAATAGGGACAATTGAGACTTGGTCAATAGTAGAAGGAAAAGCAACTTTGACCGGTGTCGCGAGATATTGGAAACCTCAAGTAAATCCATCTGATAATTGGAATCCTTCCAATAACGCCTCTCTATTATTACACAGCCTCAGTAATTCAATAAAAGACCGTCTAATGGCTGATGTACCTGTTGGAATTGTACTTTCAGGCGGCTTAGATTCCAGTTTAATGGCCGCATTGGCTCATGATGCAGCAGATTCCGTAGGCAAACCTACGCCTGAATGTTGGACGGTAGCAGATAGCGAAGATAATGTCGATTTGCAGGCATCGATAATGGTGACAGAAAACCAGGACTTAGCTCATCACGTCCACATTATGGATGAAAATACAATGTGGAAGGAATTACCTAACTTTGTTTGGAATGGCGAGGACCTTGACATAACCGTGATGTTTTGGCAATCTGTTTTTCAACAAATGAAAGGCAACGTTACAGTCGCACTTTGCGGTCAAGGTGCAGATGAACTACATGCTGGTTACTCGAGATATCGAAACTTGCCTGCACACTCAAATCTTGTAAACTCTAGAATGGATTTATCTGGAAAAGTCGATATCTCCGAAGACGATAGAGGTCTTGGGAAGCCATGGTCATCAGAAAGCATAATGCCGGAAGACAATTTTGCAAATCTAAGTCAAACATTGGAATTCGAACAAACTAGAGGTCAAATGTCAAATTTTCAACTTAGGCTTGGGGATAGACATTCTATGGCACAGGCCATAGAAGCGAGGGTTCCATTCCTAGGTATGAGCCATGCAAAACTAGCGAATCAATTGCCGTTGTCTTGGCGTTTGTCCAATGACGATGAAAAGATGGCATTGAGGGCTGCTGCAGACCTGACGAGTTTACCAAAAGAAATCATTAGGCGGCCAAAATTACCTGCCGGAACTGCAACCAGCCCAACCTTAGTTTCTGAAATAATCAATTCTCTTTCGAATCGAGCAGAGGATTGGGCTTGCGAATATGGGGTTTTGAGCAAACAATTGCTAGCCCAACCGGACATGGCAATTGGGATGAGAATATTCCATGCTATGCATCTTACTGAATCCGGCCCGAAACAAAGAACGGGAGATTTGTTAGATGTACTAGACGATGTAGGGCCTTGGCCTCAATAAACCAATTTGCCATTTTCATCAAATTGATTACCTTCGTGAATCAATAAACGAGTTTTCGTTTCAGTTCCCCCGAGACCACTGTAATTTCCAATAATTCCATCCCCACGAACAACCCTGTGACAAGGCACGAGAATAGGCCATGGATTCATTGCCATTACTGACCCAACTGCTCTACTAGCGTTTGGATGACCAGCAGCTGTCGCTAGTTCAGCATAGGTAATCGTCTCACCTATTCTTGTTTTGTCTCGCAAATATATGAGAACATTTCTTTGGAAATTTGTTAATTCTCGTTCGTCAAAAATGGGTAAGTTGTTGTTCATGCCTTCAAAGTAATTAGAAATCCACTTCCTAGTAATTACTATGATAGGGTCTTCAGGATCCTGCCTAAGGACTTCGCCCCAGCCAATCCTTACCAGACCCTGTTCGGTGGATTCGAAATTTATTGGACCCAATGGTGAAGATACCCAGTCTTGAGCCACATTAATTGCTATTGATTTGAGTCCTTGACATTTTCCTCAGACTCATTCCACCATTGTTGCTGTTTTTCTGAATCATCTAGGTCCTCTTTCAATTGCTTCTCGGAATCATTCTCAAGACCTTCTTGAATTGCTTCCATACCCACAATTTCGTAATTCGATGGGAATAGTGCAACAATAACTCCTGCTACGATTGCGCCTAATCCCCAATAGCCTTGTTGTTGAACCACAATTAATTCAAGCCCTATAGCACAAAGAAGAAGTCCTCCTAAATTAGAAATCCAAACTAAATTCTTGAATGTGGAGAGAGAAACACCAGTGGAATTCTCAGTTCTCTTTGGGCCAAATTCTGCACCAAACCTTACTGGATCTTCCTTAGCCATTCAATCACCTATCTATCATAATAATTGCATCCGTTGGACAAGCAAGCACGCATAATTTGCATCCTGTACATGGGTCTCTGAGAACCCTTGCCTTCCGGTTAACATCAACATCCATTATTGGACTTGCTAATGGAGTATCATATAGTTCGATGGCATCATCGTCACATACAATCGTACATTGGTCACATCCAATACACAATTCTTCCTTAACCCAAGCAACTGCGTCTTCGCCTCCCTTTAGCTTAGCTCGTTCCTCAGCCCGCATCGCATTCATCATAATACGAATGCGCTTTTGCTCACGAGCCCTTTGGGCTGCTAGGTCGGGAATACCTGTCATTCTAATCTATGGTATCGGCCATGACTTCTCAACTCTACGGTTGTAAATTCATATTCAAATAAGGCGTTCATTGTCTTTTTGCTTCAATCTGTCTGGCAAGGAATGACACTACGTCAAGGATCTCAAAGTCATGTCTGGGGTCACCTTCAAATTTCAGACACTCAAAGTGGCTGACACATTTTGGACAACTTGTTAGCATGATTTCAGCACCTGTGGCTTTCACTTCGTCGAATCGTTCTAATCTTAGAGCACGACTATTTTCGTTGCAAGACATCATGCTAGATACACCACAGCATAGAGCATCTTCTCCAGTGTGCTCCATCTCCACAAGGTCGACTCCATCAACTGCCTTCACTAGGTCTCTAGGTTCGTCGTAGATGTTCATTTGGCGCCCAAGTCGACAGGGGTCGTGGTATGTGACAGTTACATCTTCGGGTGTAGCCAAATCCATTTCGAATCCATTTTCAATTAGGTATTCAGTAGTGTGCATGACCTTCATTTCATCAAGTTCGTAATCCATAGCAAAGGTACGGAAACACTCCGCGCAAGATGTGACCAATGTGTCAATTCCACTGTCTCCAAGTTTCTTTTGGTTGTAGGCCTTGAGCTTCTCAAACACCTCGGTCATACCCTGCCACTTTTGATCATGGCCACAGCACTTGAGGAAATCTCTTCCAAGGTAGGTTACATCCTTACCCATTTCATCAAAAATTGTGAAGGCAGCGGAAGTTGTCTCACCAAGATTCATCTCTCCTTCATTCACATGGCTAAATATCATTTCTTGATCTATGTAATCTACACAACCAGGGTAATATCCGACGCTTGAATCTATAGGGTATTCTTCAACAGGAATGAATTCGATATCTGCATCCTCTTCCGCCTCTGCAGCCAATACTGCTTGAAGAACAGTGTGAGGTATTTCTGCTGCAGGAGGCCCGCCTACGATTAGGTTTCGTCGAATATCAACGTATGAGTCGTAATCTACCAATTGAGGGCAGGCGTTTGTACAAGCGGTACACGTTAGGCAAGAATACAGCGGAACACCGTCGTCTTCATTATTCCAAGTGTTGTAGATGATGTTCAGCTTATCACCAGCGTTGAACAATCTTACAGGACATGCATCATCGCACAAATCGCAGCCATAACACTTGTTCATTTCCCACTCGTATCCTCTAGCCATGCTACGCATGAGGAAGAAAACAATCGCACCAACACCCAAACATGGAACGAATATAGAATAGGTTAGCTTAGCATCCAAACTCTTCGGATTCTTCTCGAATGTTGGATTTTCTAATGTCATTGTAGACAATTCAGTCCCCGCAGGGAGGGCCGCTCGGTTTGCGGCGGCTCCATTTTCATCGAGTAGAAGAGGTTGGAACGCTACAGCCGAGTAGTCGGTAATCATGGTGACTGATTCGTTGACTCCACTAGATGTTACTTGGTAATCTAGGCGATAAACACCAGGTGCTAATTTTAGTGTGGTACTGTCACAAGATCCCTCAGCTGTCCAGAGAATATTTCCTGCATCGTTTGAAAGTGTCAAGTCTTGAGTATGTGTTCCAGCACCTCTTTCAGTGGTTCGGAAATTGCACCCAACATCAACGAAGACAGAGGAAACTCCCAAATCTTCGATTTCAATTACATCACTCCATGATTTACTGATACTAGTGCCATCGATTGTTCCGATGTATTCATCCGATTCACCACCCGAATTTTTTCCATCAAATGAATGGTCGTTGAAGCCCTCAAAATCGATAATTAGAGGTTGAGTTGGTTGATAGATTCCCCAATTAGACCAATGTATTGCAGGTATCACGCACCATTTTTCAGGGTCATAATCTTCATCCAAAGTATCCCAAACACCTAGGTCTGATGATTCAGAGAAAGTTAGACATTCATCTTCCCAGTCCTGCCAATCGTCTCCTTTGCCGTAGTACACCAAAGTGTCTGATGGTTGGCCACGCATGGTTTCCAATTCTTCGATATCATCCATTGCGCCTAGGCCTCCGTAGTCCCAGAAACCTCCCTCATATATTGGCCAGGTTACAGCTGAAATTAATACCGCGAGAATCAGAGAACCAACTGCTACTTGCTTCCCCATGGAAGGTGTCAATCTAGCCCCTAGGGAATTAACAAGGGACCATCTGATAGCGAAGAATAAAACAGCGAAGATGAAAATTCCTGTGAGAATCCATGGCACTGCGTTGAATACTTCTGCTGTCCAAGGAGCCTGTCTTCCACAGTCGAAGATATGTTTTGAATTAGCCCAACAATAATCTGTTCTATCTTTGGCGTATAATTCTAGGAATATATTGATTGAATATACAGAGATAAACCAAACGTGGGCGAGATAGACTGCTCCTGCAGTGGCAAACCATGGGTCTTCAACACCTCTCTTCTCACGTCCGGGAAGGAAAGGAGGTAGTGCCAGGATACCTACTGGGATTCCAGTTAGTGCGGCTCCCCACCACGCTGCGTTCCAGGATATTACGGGTGAGCCGAGGAACTCTCCAATAGGGCCGGCTGGAATAACGAATTGAGGCAGATATTCTCCCCATCTCAGATATCCATATGAGAATAAAACGTACCAATCTGGGAAAACGAACCCGGCTTGTGCAAATGGGTCTGCCGCACTGTGTAGCGGAGGAGGAATTAGCCAACAATAGAAACATAAAACCATCAACATAGATGCAAAGATGATGGAGTCTCGCAATACTTCTGTTGGCCAAAAAGCATGGCCCATATGGACTCGCCGTCGCTCTTGCTCCGATTCCAAAAGGCTGCTTTTTTCTTGAACATAGGTGTCAGCTATGCGTCCAAATCTATCGATCATTCCCATGAGTTACTCCTCCAATCAATGCGGCTCCGCAATACCTTGCACCCAGACGATGAATAAGTGAGCCAGAATCAGTGTAGTTACAACAACTGGTAGGATGAAAACATGCAAGAAATACATTCTTGTTACAGTTTGGCCAGAAAGAGAAGTCCCTGCAAACATAGCAGTTGCAATCCATCCGCCAATTAGAGGAGTTGAGTTTGCCATGTTGATTCCAATTGTTGCTGCACCGAAAGCTAGGCTATCCCACGGTAGGAGATATCCTGAGTAACCGAAAAAGATAGTGAAGAACATCAAGGCTACTCCAATCAGCCAGTTCAACTCTCGTGGATTTCTGTATGCACCTGTGAAGTAAACTCTGCACATATGTAAGAATACGGCAGCAACCATGAAGTGTGTAGTCCAGTGGTGAATGGAGCGGATGATATATCCAAATGGTAATTGAGTCATGATGAATTCCATTGAGGAGTATGCAGGAGTTGGATCACCCTCGCCTCCAGGAACATAATAAAGCCCTAGAATCGCACCCGTGATTACAAGAATTACGAAGGCGAGGAAGGAAATTCCACCAAGGCAGTATAATGGGTACCAATACCAAATAATTCGAAGTTTGTATTTTTCAGCGTGAGTGAGTGGCATCTGTCTGTGGACACTGTAGTATGCATCTCTACTCATCCCCCAATAATCCTGAATCCTAAATCTAGTGTCTAACCAAGAGAAAGCCCAGAGGAATGTCTTCTCTGCCAGCCCCATACTTCCAGCACTGGTTTCCACCGCCCTCAAGATATCCTTTCTCGGCATATCGTCCCGCTCTTTTCGGAGAGTGAATGCAACAAGCACAACAATGAGCGCGATGAATAACCATAAAAACCAAAATTGTAACATTTTTTCACCTTCAATCGCAATATGTGTACCAATCGATAAAGTCCGGTAATGCTTCGATAATATCACCGGACTTAACCCAAGGAATAAGAGGTAATCCGTATGGTGCTGGACCTCCTGTTCTTCGAATGCCAACAAAGTCAAATTCTGCACCAGATGATCGATTTCTGCTACGGTTTTTCTCGATAGCAGTGGGGTCGAATCTACTAGAATGACAAATGCAGAATAATTTGTTTCCACCAGCATCAACTGCACCCGGGGTCCATTGGTCATTTGTGAAATCATTCTGAACAAGTTGCCAGCCGGGGATACAACATAGGTGGGTACATCGAGAGAAAATCAAAATTAGATTATCGTGAATGGACAATGAGGCATAATCTGGATTTTCTTCTAGCTCGTATCCACTTCCGATATATTTTCCGCTCTCATTGTAGCCATCCATGAATTGGAACCTTGGTACGTTTGTAGTAGCGGCCTTGGAGACATTTTCTTCGTGTGGGACATAAACCACATTCACTGGCATGCCCGACCATACGCCTTGCGCTCCGGACATACCTGTACCACTGTTTGCAGCCGCATCAACAAAAGCAGAGTAATTCATAGGTTCAAGATGCCTATCTCCATACCAAGCAGAATCTTCTGCACCGGTAGGAACCCAGAATCTAACCGCAGAGTCTCCTCCTGAAGAATCGGCAGTTCCCATAAGCAGGGAAGCGAATCCTACACTACCTAGGCTGGCCATGGTGATAACTCCGGCTGCCGTGTTGAATGAGTGGCGCATGAATTCCCTTCGATCAATGGCAGGGTTCGATTTTTCTCCCCAGTTTTCGTCATCACTTGGGAGAGGTCTTAGTCGAAATCTTCGCGCCATTAATCACACCTCGTATTGTTTCCATGCGTCTGTGTCGTTTGAAGTAATGTATTTGTTTCTTCTGTGCTTTACAATAATCACATCAGGCATTACGAATCTCAAGTAAACTATACCCATCAAAATCACAGTAAGTAGAGTCATGGCAAGATGGAAGGATAGGCGCTGTTGGTCCCAATGATTGTAAAGACCATAGGAAAGCGTCCCAGCCCAATAAAGAGTCCATAGAATGCCCCACATTGCAAAAATGATGACAAGCCAAGATTCCCCTGATGGAGAAATACTTGCACGAATTATTGTTCCAGGTTCTGGCTCATTGAAAACTCCGTGATCAACCGCATTCTGGTAGGAATCCTCGCTCAATTCAACTTCAGAAAGTGCATCTCTGGCGTCTTCAACACTGACCTTGCCAGCTTTGACCTCACGTAGAAGTTTCATAACGACATCGTCTCTCATAGTTGATCACCTCGTCGCAGATGCTTGATTCGTAACTTTAGCAAATTACTTCTTCCGACATAATGTCTGGAGAACCCATATCTTAGGAAGAATCCGCAGAATAGTATGACTAGAATAACGGCTGCAAAACCAAGCAGACCTAGCCAGTGTGCTCGAAGCTTAGCGCCCATGTGGTGAAGGTCGACATGTGTTTCTACAGGGGCTGGAGGTTCTATCTCGCCATTACCACTGAAGACAGTTCTTGTATCTCCTGCGTCCTCTCCTTCTTCTAGAGATACTGAGAGTCGATTCCATCTATCGAGTTCACTAGGGATCCCGTCGCCATTGACAGAGTTTCCTGCTAACCAAAAAGTGACAGGGCCGGCGCCAGTTTGAGGGGCGGTCCAAGTAATCATCCAGGTTCTATCTGGAGTTGCAGCACCGGAACCCGTATGGCTTAAGCTGGCTCCATCTTCTTCCCAATTCTGGACTTGATTTTCGAACCCTTCAGCTGCTGCTAGCAAACCTCCACTCACCCTCATGGCGAACCCACCAGTGTTGGAAGTGGAATCAATATCAGGGCCTCCGATTAGTTGAATGGTTAGGGTGTAAGTAGTATCTGCTGAATAATGATATGGCAGCCCGTCTAAGATTACCGTCACTGAGTTATCGGGTATTTCATTATGGCAGGTACATCCAGCGAGAGCGACATCTCCGTCTCCATTTTCATCGCCACCTATGCCGTTTGAATATCCTTGAGTTGAGCCGGCTAATAATATGGCAAAACAGCCCAGAACTACAAGCCGATGAAAGGTCGGTAGATGCGCTCTCATCATTCGACCTCTTTGAGTAATTGATTCCAGCGGTCTGAGGGCTATCAAGGTTTCAGTTTGACCCCTTCGGGGTCGCCTATATTGGTCAGATATTTTTCAAACAAACTTTGACAGACAAAACTCAAACCAAATCACCCCTTCGTTCAAACAATGGCGGGGCCTGTTTGGAAGAATATTTACCGCCTCAGCGATGAGCAAATTTCGTCTCTAGACGAGGCTGAAGAGAAGATGGAAAGATTGGATATTTCCGAGGCAGAAAAGATTCTCCTTCGAATGTTGGAAGATGAACCAAACTGCGTACCAGTTCTAAACAATCTAGCTCACATGAATGGAAGGTATCTGTCAGAGTTTGAGAAGGCTGTTGAATACTATGACATGGTACTCGAGATAGAACCAGACAATGCTTGGGCGAGGGATGAAAGAAGGCGCTATCGCCGTTATCTTACCTACGATTGACCCGCAGTTTGAAGGCGCGTCTGTTCTCCAATAGTAGATATGCACGAGGGCGCGATACTCATCGCAGGAGTCGGTGGCCTTGGTTGTGCATGGGCTGTAGCGGCACACCAACAGTGTACCAACCTATCCGATCTTCTATTGATCGATGCCGATGAAGCCTCGTTTAGAGGCTCAGGTCAAGCGCACTGCCTACACCTAGATGCAATTGGCGATGGAAGTGGAGCGGCTGCTCTCCCTAACCTTGCAGCTCATCGATTGAGCGAGGGCTTATCAGCAATCGATTCATTATTGGACAAAGCAGAATTATTGTTCATAATGACAGGTTTAGGTGGAGGTACAGGTTCTGGAGCCGCAAGTGAACTTGCAAGAATCGCACGTACAAGGAATTGTATTGTGATGTCGATAGCAGGTCTACCATTTGCTGAGCAGCCTCTTCGAAGCGCTATCGCAAACGCGGCTTTACCTGCTCTGGAGGAGCAATCACATGTCTGTATACGCGTTAGTATGGAGAGACTTGCATGGTATGCAAGAGCAAGAGATGAGGATTGGCAATCCGGCTCAGGTTGGATCCAAGATCTTGTCGAAGGGCTTGTTACAACTTTGGCCAAAGTTGGGAAACTCAATCTAGACTTAATGGACCTTCGAACAGTTGTAGAACACCAAGGTGGAGCCACTTTGATTGTAGGGACTGGTAGTGTTGTAGAGCCTTTGCAGGTTGTAGAGTTAGCGAGACGTTCTCCACTAACCGAAGTAGATGTATCAGGTGCAAAGGGTTGTTTAATCCAAGTTGAAGGTGGGCCGGACATGACATTGCATCATCTAAATCAATTAAGCGAATCATTAGTCAGTTCTTTACACCCTGATTGCCAGGTGATTTTAGGGGCAAGAGCAAGCGATGAAATGGTGGGTAGATTGCGATTAGTTGCAGTAGTTAGTGGCCTTTCGTAAGTGTAACCGATGTAATTTTCTAAGTTCAATTAAGCGGGAACTCGTTAAGCATCGACCTATTCGCCGAAGCATGGCTCGGCAGAGCAAAGCCTCCCGTGGCAAACATCGTTGGATGGGTTTGCGGATAAACACAGGTGATTTATCTCGAGATTCTGCAAGCAAAATTATTGAACAAAATTTACCGGACATCAATTTCCGATTATTCGATTGTTTATCATTTCAATCAGATACATTAGTGATAATTAGGTTGAATCTTCAAAACAAAGAAATTGCTAGGCGAAAATTGCATTCAAACCCAGATATAGAAACTGTGACTACTTCTGGAAAGATTAGATTGGTTAGGGAACGTATGGGGATCCCAAGACCACCTAGAAAGTAACGGAAAAATCATCAACATCAGAAATCTCGTATTCCGAGCTATCTGAATATGCTCTCAAATTACCAGTTTCGCGAAGACCAACAATGTTTACTGCATTCCCTTCAAACCTGACGACCACTCCTGTAGATAGGAGTTCGCTTAATTTGGTCCAGGATTTCTGTTGCCATAGTATATTTTCAGAAGTTTCTATTAGAGGAGTGGGGTCCAAAATTGACCCTATTGCCGCATCAATAATTTTGAACATCTCATTAGAGTCAATATCGGAGTAATATTCATTCCAACCAGAATAAGAAACACCGTCAATTTCGCCAGTATTCTTGTTCAATCCAACACCAATTCTAATTGTTCCATCATAGGTGCTTGATTCAAGTAAAATCCCGCCGCATTTTTTGCCCTGCCAATACAAGTCATTCGGCCATTTTAGTTGGACCCCTAATGCTTCACAAATGGACGCCCCTATCGATACTTGTAACAGGCCAGGTGTCCATCGATTTATTTCCTCTAATTGGACACTCCAAGAAGCAATCATGTCACCATGATTAGAGTGCCAAATAGATCCTTTCCTCCCTCTCCCGCTTGTCTGTTTTCCTGAACGAATTCTCTGCCACCCACATTTAGGTAAATTTCGCGCCTCATCCATAGTCGATTTTGTTTCCTCAAGGTAGGCAGGTTCACAACCAAAACCAGGCCTCCAGAATGCTATAACTTCTAGGGTATCGTCACCTACTCTTTCGACTGCCAAAGACCTTTTTGACCACCCTTTCCTTAGCCAAGTTAATGGTGAATTTTTTGGATTCGAATCAGAGTTCATAAGAAGTACAAATATCGTTCCATTTTGACTTTCAACATTTGCTAGATCAAGTAATTGTTCGGACCAACCTCTGTTTCTCTCATCGGTCAGAGCGGCTTCTTCCATTGGTCCAAGCATATTCTCAAAATCCGGAGATAAGTATGGTAAATTCCATACAACTAGGTCGGCATTAGTTGGCAAGCTCCAATTTTCTTCCCCGACTCCTCCCTCTTCTACAGCGACTCTATCATTTACTCCTGCGGCTTGAGAATTCCCTTTCGTCGCTACCACTGCCAGTGGATTTACGTCAAAGGCGGTTACATTCCAGCCTTCCATGGCCTTGGCAATTGAAATCGCTCCCGAACCACATCCTATCTCAACCAAATGTCCAGGTTTCAATTTAATGCGGTTTAGCCCCTTAAGCAGGAGTTTGGTGTCTCGTCTGGGTGGGTAAACAGTAGGCGGTACAATCAACTTGATGGAATTCTTATCATTTATGTTGAAATCATGAACCTTGGATTGTTCAGAAGAGGTATATTCAATCTCCCTCGATATTTCACTAGTACTCATTTTTCCACCTAAATTTCACAAACCTTTATTCATGGAAGTCGTTAGTTCTCTCCGCTCTCTCGGCGCCCTTGAGGGTGATTGGTCCAGCCGTGCCTATGCTATGCATAGACCGTCACTTTCTTAAACACCCCTTCGGTCGACGGGCAGCCCAGCACTAGCCATGGGCCTGTAGCTTAGTCAGGTAGAGCGCCGGGCTTTTAACCCGGTGGCCGGGGGTTCAAATCCCTCCAGGCCCGCCTGACCGAGCCTCAGGCCCACGGTTTTCTGGGTATAGGGGCGGCGCAAATGGCAGTTAAGAGTTCAACAAAAAAGCGTCTAATCGAGTTGGGCATAGATGCAGAACATGCACACAAACTCGCTGACGACGCAAACATGGATGCAATCAAGCGAATGTCGGTTGAGGAAGTTTCTGAAAAGACTGGAGTCGCTATGAGTGACGCAACCCTTGAGAATATCATGACTATTATCAGAGAGCACAACACCTCTCGTCGACGCAGTCGCTCCGGTAGAATCACAATTTCAAGAAAAGCCCTTGAAATGATGGATATCCCAAAAGGAGACGACCGCTTTAATGTCCTGAATCACATACTAGTTCCTCACCATGAATTGGTCCCACAAGAAGAAGAGTCCGCAGTTTTGTCTCATTGGGGTTTAGAAGTTCCAGACAATGAAGGAGGGATTAGAATTGCAAAGGAATTATTGCCCAAGATTCTAATTACCGATCCCGCCGTTCAAGCCATCAAAGAAAAGGTTGAGTCTGAGATTGAGGATCTACCTGCTGGATGGCTTGCAAATAGAGTCGTGAGAGTAGTTCGATATAGTCGAGTTGCCGGTTCTAGTACTGCATTCAGACTAATCGTAGAGAGTGCTTGAGGAGTTGAGAAGATGAAGGAAATCGTAGAGAGTTATTTTCAGCAAAGAAGTTTGGTTAACCACCAATTAGCATCCTATAACGACTGTATTCCATCCACAGATGGTAAACTAAGCCGAATGGAAAAAATCGTTCGAAATATTCGCATTGGAACTGATGATCCAGTAGAAGACGACGACGGTGGAATAATCAAACTGGATGTTCTAGACCACGAGATTGTTATCAGAATGAAGAACATTCACCTCGGTCCACCCACAATTAAGGAGGCAAACGGGGCAGAGCACCCAGCAACTCCATTAGAGTGCAGGCTTCGAAAACTAACATATTTCTCACCAGTACACCTAGATTTCCAAATTATCCGTGATGACAAACCAACTCCAGATGTGGAAGAAAGAGTCCACATTGGTAACCTTCCAATTATGGTTCGTTCAGCTCAGTGTAATCTTCACGCTAATCATATTTCCCACCTATGTGCTGATGATGATAGAAAGTTATCGCCTCATACTTCCACAGAGGACGCTGAGAGATTAACCGAGTTACTGCGAAGAGCAGGAGAAGATCCTCTAGACCCCGGTGGCTACTTCATCATTAATGGAACAGAAAGAGTACTAATATCAATGGAAGATTTAGCGCCAAACCGAGTCACTGTGGAGAAGAATAAGAAATATGCTCATGAAACAGAAGTTGCAAAGATTTTTTCACAAAAAGATGGAGTTAGGAAGCCGCTGAACATAGAAAAGCGCCGAGATGGTATGCTAATGGTCAAGATTCCAAGTGCAGGAACAACTCCAATACCAGTGGTTCTTCTAATGCGTTCTCTCGGCATGGAGAACGACAAAGAAATATTCACTGCAATCGCAGGACCAGCTGCAGCGATGAAGTATACTGTTGCTAATCTAAACGAAGTCAAAGACAACGAAGAGTACAACGTAGAGACTTGCGAGGAAGCCCTACAATGGCTAGAGAAGAAATTCGCTGCTGGTCAGCAAAAGGAATATCGTGAAGCAAGAATTCAAAATTTATTGGACAAGGAATTACTTCCACACCTTGGTTCAGGCTCCGAACACCGAGAGAAGAAAGCGATATTCCTCGGCCGAATTGTACGCCAAGTCCTTGAGATGGCAATTACAGACCAGGACCCTAACGATAAGGATCATTACGCCAACAAGAGAGTAAGGCTAGCAGGGGATTTAGTCGAAGATCTATTCCGAGTAAGCCTTCAACAACTTGCACGTGATCTAAAGTACCAATTAGAGCGCCACCACAATAGAAAGCGTGAGTTAAGAATCAATGCCTGCTTACGACCTGATGTTCTAACTCAGAAAATAATGCACGCTTTGGCAACCGGAAATTGGGTTGGCGGACGTAGCGGTGTCAGTCAACTTCTGGACAGGACTACCTATCTTGCTGCTTTGTCCCACATGCGCAGGGTAACTAGCCCCTTGGTACGTAGCCAACCACACTTCGAAGCACGAGATCTGCACCCTACTCAATGGGGGAGGCTTTGTCCAAACGAGACGCCCGAAGGGCAGAACTGTGGCTTGGTCAAGAACGCATCTCAGATGATTGACGTCTCCGAAGAAGTACATGAAAACGAAGTGAAGCAACTCCTAATCGAAGCTCGAGTGGATGATTCACCTGCTGGATGGGCTGAAGGATTCCGCATACATGTCAACGGAGACATTTTTGGATTACACAAGAACGGCACTAAGTTGGTTAATCAATTTAAACGTCGAAGGCGCCAGGGACGAATCCGTCCAGAGGTAAGCATACGTTTTGATGGCGCAAATAAAGATATTTTCATCAACACTGACAGGGGCCGAATACTAAGGCCTCTTTTAGTCCTCGAAGACGGTGATTTGGTACTGTCAAAAGACCATCTTGACCTAATAAAATCCGGGGAATGGACGTTTGCGGATCTAGTATCAAATGGTGTAGTTGAATGGGTGGATGCAGAAGAAGAGGAAGACCTCCTAGTTGCACCGCGACCGTTTGATTTACCCATGGTTTCTCCAAAGCATGGCCGACCAATAAATCCGGCTTCCGTAGAATGGGTAAACCTAGGTGCGCCTCAAATAAAGAAAGCAAAACTGCGCGTAGAAGTAAAGATGCCTAATGGGGATTCTGAGATAGAGAATTTCAGTGTACCACTAAACTACTATCAAGACGATCTTGAGGCTATTCTACGAAAGCAGAAGAGGCAAAACACAGTTCTCGCCTATACTCACGTCGAGATAGATCCTCAACTAATTCTAGGCGTATGTGCGTCACTGGTGCCTTACCCAGAGCATAACTCCACTCCGAGAGTTACTGGTGGTACAGCAATGGTCAAGCAAAGCCTCGGCCTCCCAAGCGCAAACTACCGGCTAAGACCTGATACTCGCATGCACGTGATGCATTATCCTCAACAATCAATTGTCGGAACACGCTCAATGAAGACTACTAATTTCGCCCAAAGGCCTGGTGGACAAAATTTCGTTGTGGCTATATTGAGTCATCATGGATACAACATGCAAGACGCTGTTGTAATGAATAAAGCTGCAGTCCAGAGATCACTTGCTCGGTCCTCCTTCATTCGCACCTATAATGCTGAGAACAAACAGTTCCCTGGTGGACAAAAAGAGCAAATTGAAATCCCGGGCACTGGACTTGACGAAGTAAAGGGCCTCAAGTCTTGGGAGAGCTATATTCACCTAGAAAGAGATGGTCTTCCCACTCCAGAAACTCACTTGTCAAGTGTCGGAGCAGATACCGGAGTCTTGGTAGGAAAGACAAGCCCTCCAAGATTCCTTGAAGAATCTCATGGGCATTTCCTACAAGCTCAGGAACGCCGAGAATCATCAATGATGGTTCGTAATGGGGAATCTGGATGGGTAGACAATGTATACGTTACTGAATCACTTGACTCAGGACTACTATGCCGTATTTCATTGCGAACAGAAAAGGTACCTGAATTAGGAGACAAATTCGCAAGTCGACACGGTCAGAAGGGTATTATTGGCAGACTCGTAGATGAGAAGGATATGCCATTCACTTCTGACGGTATCGTACCTGACCTAATTATCAATCCTCACGCTATTCCATCTAGAATGACAGTAGCGCACGTTCTAGAGATGATTGGCGGAAAGGTTGGTTCCATGGAAGGTCGACATATTGACGGTACCGCATTTAGCGGAGAAAAGGAAGATTCTCTTCGCTCTGGACTACTCAGAAATGGTTTCGCGCATACTGGGCGAGAACCGATGATTAGCGGTGAAACCGGCGAAGCCTTCCAAGCTGAAATTTTCACTGGAGTAATTTTCTATCAGCGCCTTCACCACTTAGTCAGCAGTAAATTACACGCCCGAAGTCGTGGTCGAGTACAAATCTTAACTCGACAGCCAACAGAAGGACGAGCCCGACAAGGTGGACTCAGGTTCGGTGAAATGGAGAGAGATTGTCTGATTGCCCACGGTGCCTCGATGGTAATCAAAGATAGGCTGCTGGACGAATCCGATGGTTGGCCGCTGATGGTTTGTAACAACAGTGGCTGTGGACATATCGCATATTATGATTGGAAGAGGAGGACGCCGGTATGCCCGGTCTGTGGTGATAGAGCAGATGTTCATTCGGTACAAACCTCCTACGCTTTCAAACTACTTCTGGACGAAATGAAGAGTCTCGGAGTGGCTATGCGCCTTGAATTGGAGGACCGAAGATGAGTGCCCGTGGAGTAGCAAAAATCCCAAAGAGGATAGATTCGATTAAGTTCAGCCTGATGGATCCAAATGAGATTCGAAAGATGTCGGCAGTCGAAGTAAAGACTGCAGACACTTACAAGGATGATGGCCACGCATTCAAGCAAGGATTAATGGATCCAAAAATGGGAGTCATTGACCCTGGAATTCGCTGTGAGACCTGCGGAAATAAACATGACGAGTGCCCAAGTCACTTCGGTCACATCGCGCTTGAACTACCTGTTATGCACATCGGATTCACTGCTCTTATCAAGACGGCTCTGAAGTGTACTTGCAATGATTGTAGCCAAATTTTACTGCACAGTTCAGCAGATACTCACCCTCTAGATCCAGAAAAGTCTGAACAAGATTACTACCGTGACCGTGTTCACGATATAATACGAAAGCATGGTGTAGGTTCGACTGAATTCAAGAAAATCATCAAGGAAATCGAGAAGGAATGTTCAAGCGCCAAGCGTGCTATTTGCATGCATTGTGGTTCGGAACAAGGTAAGATTCTCCTTGACAAGCCTTCTACTTTCAAGGAAAAGAAAGCTGACAAGGGAGAACACAAGCTCAATGCAAGAGATATCCGAGAATGGCTAGAAAAGATTCCAGATCAACATTTAATATTCCTTGGAATGGATAGCAATTCCAGTAGACCTGAGTGGTCGATAATGAAGGTTCTTCCAGTACCTCCAATAACAGTACGTCCATCGATTACTTTGGATAGCGGAGATCGCTCGGAAGATGACCTTACTCACAAATTGGTCGATGTTCTCAGAATTAACCAGCGACTACGAGAAAACCGTGACGCTGGTGCTCCGCAATTAATTGTTGAAGACCTATGGGAACTATTGCAATACCACGTTACGACTTATTTCGATAATCAGACAAGTGGTATTCCGCCAGCAAGGCATCGTTCAGGAAGACCTCTGAAGACTCTCTCCCAACGCCTCAAGGGTAAGGAAGGAAGATTCCGAAGCAATCTTTCCGGAAAGCGAGTTAACTTCTGTGCTAGAACTGTAATCAGCCCGGATCCAAATCTCGGAATCAACGAGGTTGGTGTACCTGTTCGAACGGCCAAAGAGTTGACAGTTCCAATCCGTGCAACCAGCAGGAACCGAGAACAATTGCGAAGGATGATTATGCGTGGGCCGGATGTTCACCCTGGTGTTAACTACATCATCAGAGGAGATAGTTTCAGAGTTAGAATTACTGATAGAACAAAGTTCATCTGGGCTGGATTCCGTTGTTTAAATCCCGATTGTCACTGCGGAAGTGAGGATGAACCCTATGCAGGATACAGGCCGGACCTAAACACAGTACTCCCTGCACCAAACTTCCTTCCTGGGCTTGAACTAATGAAGCAGATGAGAAGGAATGAATTGGGAGACCTAGAAGAGGTTTGGTCAGTGGACCTTGACACAACAATTTCCAATCTGCGTGGTGAAGATGAAAACGGTCGTCCACTTGCCGAGGACGATCCTCGAGCAATTATCCATAATCGATGGGTATGGGAGCAAAACAACCCTGATGAGTACTTGCCCGAACATCTCGAAGTAAACTGTCCACACTGTGGTAGCCCTTCAGTTGAGGATGAATATGGAGAGGTTTACAGAACAGAAGTCGAAGACCGACTTTCATCATACGATAGGGACGGTAACCCACGACCTGGTGTCATTGTTGAAAGACATCTTATCGACGGAGACGTAGCAATCTTCAATCGGCAACCTTCACTTCACAGGATGTCCATGCTAGTTCACGAAATTCGTGTTATGCAAGGCAAGACATTCCGATTTAATCTAGCAGATTGTACACCATACAATGCAGATTTCGACGGAGATGAAATGAACCTACACGTGATACAATCTGAGGAGGCAAGGGCCGAAGCTAAGATTTTGATGAGAGTTCAGGAACACATCATCACTCCTAGATACGGTGGTGCTGTTATTGGAGGAATTCATGACCATATTTCAGGAGCATATCTTCTAACTCATGGCGACAGAGTTCTTCCAAAGGAATTGGCTATGGAAGTATTGGGTTCGGTCGGCTGGGACGGAGAAATGCCAGAAGAAGTCACTACCAAGGATGGTATGGTAGGTTACAGAGGCGCAGATCTCCTTAGCCTAATTGTCCCCGCAGGATTCAAACTAAACTACACGAGCAGAAGTGGAGACGAAGTCAATGTCACTTCTACTGGTGTTGTAAGCGGTACTATCGACAAGCGTGGAATAGGTGCTGAAGATGGTAGATTACTCGACGCTGTAGTCCAGACTCACGGTACTAATCGCGGCGCCGAATTCCTAAACCGAATGACAAAGATGACAATCGCAATTTGTACATCTCTCGGATTCACCACTGGAATCGATGACGAAGACTTGCCCCTAGCGGCGATTAAGGAAATTTCACAAATCAACGTCCGTGCTAGCGATGAAGTAGACGCGGAGTTAGCAAAGTTTGGTAAAAATGGACGGGGGTATGAGACACGACCTGGAAGAACACCAATTGAGACACTTGAAGAAAACATTCTCCAAATTCTAGATTCCGCAAAAGCGGAATCTGGTAATGTAGCTAAGTCATATCTTGGAGAGGACAACTCCGCCGTAATTATGGCAACATCTGGCGCTCGTGGTTCAATGGATAACCTAGCGATGATGGCTGGTTCAATCGGGCAACCAAAGGTCCGTGGAAAGCGTCTAGAGCGAGGATACCAAGACAGAGTCCTTTCCCACTTCCCTCGTGGAGTAAAAGGGGCGGAAGAAAAGGGATTCGTATCGTCTTCGTTTAAGCAAGGGCTTGAGCCTACTGAATTCTTCATGCTATCAGTATCTGGACGAGAGTCCCTAGTCGATACAGCGGTTCGTACCTCTAAGTCAGGATATATGCAACGCCGCCTAATCAACGCAATGGACGACCTCAAGGTGTCCGAAGATGGAAACGGCTCGGTTCGAAATACTGCCAATAGGATTATCCAATTCGAGTATGGGGAAGATGGAATTGACCCCGCTAGAAGTCGAAAGGGTATGCCATTCGACATCACCAAGGTTCTCGATGATGCTTTAGGAGGTGATGAGTGATGGTGGTCAAGAGTGCAACTAAGAAGAAGCTAATGGATCTCGGAATCGCAGAGGAATACGCTCACCGCCTCGCCGATGATCGCAAGTGGGATGACGTGAAGGTACTTACTGCTGGAGAAATCGCACAAATTTGTGCCACAGATTCTGGAACGGCACAGAAAGTATCTGAAGTAATTCAAGGCTCTACCAAAGCCGCTCAAAAGGCAAAAGCAACCCAGAAGACTTTGATCCGACGCCGCGTTGCGACAAGACGCAGAAAGAAGAGTAGTCTTCCTCTGCAAGAATATGACTCGGAAGACAAGATGCGTCAAATCCACCGTGATTTAGATCTAGAGAACCCAATGTTCGACAGTCTTTCAGACGCAGCTGCAAAGGCAGATATTCGAATTACTCCCAAGACAATCAATGATTTAGTCAATGGCTTACTCTCAAGAGGTAAGAAGAAACTTACCGCCGCTGAAGCCCGTAAGGTCGTAACATGTGCGGCTTCAGACATGGAAATGTCGAGAGTTGACCCCCACGAGGCAGTAGGGATAACCACTGCTCAATCAATCGGCGAACCTGGAACCCAGATGACAATGCGTACTTTCCACTATGCGGGTGTAGCCACGGTTAACGTAACTCAAGGACTTCCTAGGGTAATTGAAATTGTTGACGCTAGGAAGGTCCCAAAAACGCCGACAATGCTTGTTTATCTGGATGAAAATGATTCGAAAAAGAAGCCGCTTCGCACCAATGAGAAGAAAGTTCAGGCAATTGCAGCAGCAATAGAAACAACAACAACTCGAGATATTGCTTCCATCGATGTTGATGTTGCCCAAAGACACCTCAAACTTGAACTGAAGCTCTCTAATCTACGATTGAAGAAAATGAATGGTGCAGAGGTCAGAGACAAGTTGCAGAAAGCTCTTCGACTTTACATTCAAGTAGATAATGAAGACAAGCCTAAGGTTCTGACAATAATCCCTGGTGTGACAAAAGAAGATGATTTAGCCACATTAGCCAATGACCCACCAACTTACACCGCTCTATTGCAACTTGAGGATAAAATCAAGAAACTTAGATTGAAGGGATTGCCAGATATAGTTCGTGCGAATGTTCAGGGTCCAAACAAGGATACCGGCGAGTATTACATCGCCACAATTGGCTCAAATCTATCTAAGGTCAGTTTATTCGCAGGTGTTGACAGAGCCAGGACTTACACAAACAACATCAATGAAATTTACCAATATCTAGGCGTCGAAGCGGCAAGGCAAGCAATTGTCAATGAGATGAAAGATACTCTCGAAGGAGCAGGTTTGGACGTTGACACTAGACACCTAATCACCGTGGCTGACGTAATGACTAGCGAAGGTCAAGTTCGTGCCATTGGACGACACGGAGTTAGTGGTACGAAACACAGTATTCTCGCAAGATCAGCCTTCGAAGTCTCTGTTAACCACTTACTTCGAGCTGGTATAATTGGTGAAAGAGACTACCTAAGAGGTGTAACTGAGAATATCATCGTTGGTCAACCAGTAGCCCTAGGAACAGGTAGTGTAGATTTGTATTACATACCTGAAGGGGTAGATGCTTGATGGAGGATTTCTAATGGATTTAGCAAGACAACTAAAACAAGGAATTAGTACAGGAAATGTACTTTTTGGACAACGCCAAACGACGAGTGCATGCAATAAAGGAGATGCCAGATTGGTCTTGGTAGCGGCAAACTGTCCGGAGGATTACATATCCAGTTTGACAACTAGCCATCCTGATATTACTGTTCATCGAGTAACGATGGTAAACAGGCAGTTGGGCGCGGCTTGTGCCAAACCATTCCCAGTTAGTGCATTGTGTGTTATAGATCCAGGTCAGTCCGACCTTCTAACCCTAAGCACAAATATTTGATGGCGTAGAATATTTACCTCAATTTTCGCTTTCAACTCATACTTTGTAGGGATTCCCTTCAAGGTATAAACGACTACCGAAGACATGGATAATACCGTCGGGGATTTACTCAATCTACGCGGAGTTAGATTATCTCAGGCTAGTAATGTAGTCGAAACAGTTGGTTTCCGGTGCCTTGGAGTAGCCGAGAAAATTCCTGAATTAGCAGAGGACACAGGCTCTTCTGTACATGTTTGGCATATACCTAAAGCGATCCTTCCAGTAAGTGTTGCAGAAGCTGAAAGATGGCTTGTAGATGCTCCTAGTAGCCCACACTGGATTTTGAGTGAAAGAGAATTCGAAGAAAAGGCAAAAGAAATATTATCTTCGAAACTGAGGATTGAACTTTGGAGCCCTGATGTCTTAAGCCGTTGGATTGGAGAAGCGGTTTTACGTGGGGATTTAGAGGCTAAAATCCCTCAAATAATCCCTAATGAAGAAATCATTGAAGAAAGTATTGAAGAAAATCTTCCGAGTAAATTAGTCATTTTGCCTCCAATAATTGATCTTGATGAATGGTGTATCCAAAGAGGAATAGAATTTGTTGATGCTAAACCAATACTTCTTCAATCTCGTATATGGAACATAAATGGTGCATTAGTCAGTCCTGATGGAGAGAGGGAAGAGGGTAATTGGAGTGTATTAGAAGACCCGTGGGCTAATCGTTTGGAGGCTCATGATTCAGAACAAATTCTGAATAACTCCCCAAATCTAAGGTTAATTATCGCCAGAGAAAATAATTGGTTGACAGATACCGATTTGAGAGTTATGTTAGTAGGGATTTTAGAGTCCAGAAGACAAAAAAAAGAAGAAGCCATTGAAGGAAGTTCGGTAAGAAGCACTATGTTAG